>NZ_JBLZFZ010000007.1:0-175413 GCF_050753385.1 Pantanalinema rosaneae CENA516 | reverse complement strand
ACAGAAGGTAAGATCGCAACCAATGCTGTAACAGAAGGTAAGATCGCAACCAATGCTGTGACAGAAGGTAAGATCGCGACCAATGCTGTGACAGAAGGCAAGATCGAGACCAATGCTGTGACAGAAGGCAAGATCGAGACCAATGCTGTGACAGAAGGTAAGATTGCGACCAATGCTGTGACAGAAGGTAAAATTGCGACCAATGCTGTGACAGCAGCTAAACTTGACTCAACAGTTCAAAGCCGTTTGCTTCCGACTACTGAAATTTTTACTTTTGCACCTAGCCTATTCCCTAATAGTGGTGCAACACCTTGGTTGCAAAACAACGGAATTGCTACTAACGATCCTAATAGATCAGACGCAAGTGGATGGTTACCGCTCCAGCTGCCAGATGGTTTAGTAATTCAAAGCGTTACTGTGTTTGGTACAAAAATCGGTAACTTCAATTTCCGCATTACATTGCAACAGCAACCTCTTACTGGGACTGGAAACTCTGTGATACTTTTCGGAAAGCAACTATCACCTGTACCTGACGGTGCGTTTAGCAACCTTGCTCTGGACCTACAAGCAGGAGTTAGTACTGCTATCAACAATAAGAACAGTAAATATTTCATTACATTACTTATACCAAGTATCACCGCACCGGCAACAGCTTCCATCTATGCCATTCAAGTTTCTCTAGCTCGTCCCTGAATGAATTTTACGATCTTCTTCCAAAACTCTACATTTTCAACAAAGAGAGAGGGTTTTATTATGCCGAATTGTAGTGGATATGATTTAACACTGACTACTCATCCATCGGATCCAAATGATCCAAACTCTCCAGTAGTGAAACGTGACGACAGCATCAACATATACAATAGTTCAGGTCCATATTGGTGGCTTAGTGATGATATCAAACTGTTCCATCTAGATAGTAATAATAACGAAATCACAGATGGAACGGCTATTCTAGGTAGTGACAACTATCTAGATGTTCGCGTCCATAAAACAGACCAACTACTGCTGCCAGATACATTTGAGATTCTAGTTGAGCTATGGCTATGTAATCCCTTCCTATCCATGGATCCTCGAATCGTAACGGACACCCGTTTCTTATTCAGAGGGTCAATTCAAGCAACTGCTCTAGCTCCCAACTTATGGCTATCGTCAGTACTCCCTCTCAATGGGACGGTAACACCCCGAGACTATCCATCTGGAGCGGGACTACCATCTGGAAAAGTTAATGTATCAATAGCTGCTGGTAAGATTAAGTGGATTCCTGATCCAAATGATCCTGTTCAGTGGAATCCTGATCCAAATAACCTTAATCACAAGTGCTTAATTGCCAGGGTTTATCAAGATGCTCTCTCAGATCCAAAACCTGACAATGAGTGTTTCCACGCTGGTCAAGACACCACAGGCAAACAACTAGATCTTCATGTGGCACAGCGTAACCTTGATATTGTTAAGGTATCCCCCAGCAACACGTCTGTTAGCTTCCCAATTAAAACTGTTGGATTAAACCCTGAAGTTGCTGAAAAGGCAACTATTCGAGTTGTTGCCGATCGCACCCCTTCTCCAGCTCTACTAAGAGCAATTACTCCTAGCCTTGAAAGGTTTCCTGGCTACAAGCGAATCGCACCAGCCTCCGTATTATCCAACCGATTTGCTTTGAAAATTCCAGAGCGGTTGTCTCCTGTAATCCGTGACTATACTCGCATTGATAGACCCAGACCTGATATTCCTTCTCTGCCACCTCTGCGCCTCCGCGAGTTGGCTCAGTACATTTACAAAGAACCTGAAGACCGTTTCATGCGGTTTAAAGATGCCATTTTTGCTCCTGAAGTCATCGTTCAGGACCGCTTACTAGCTAAGGGCTTTGGGCTGCCGACAGTAGTCGAGTTAGCTACTGCCAGAATTCCTACTTACGAAGCAGACGTTCAACTTCCTCCCAAAGAAGCTGTGCAAATTACGCTCACGGTTGATCTGCCAGCTTCCTCGCAAGTTGGGGATGCTCACGTCTTCCATGTGGTACAAGTTAACACCAATCAGCAAGTGGTGGGGGGCATCACCGTTGTTGCCGTTGTGGTCAACCCAGGCGCTCTTGAAGCAGCTAATGCATTGACCAACAAACGAGGTGAATTGGTCAGAAGGGCATACCAGGATATTTTCGGAACTTCCAGTGGACGAAGCCAACGGGAGTATGCTGCCTGTCTGCGGGATCTCGGCTATTATCTAACCCCCATCATCCAGTGCTGCCAGCAAAGCAGCACCCAACCCTTAGACAGCTTTATTTCACAAATTAAGGAACTCAATCAGTCTCTGGGCTATCCCGCCAGTTGGTTTGTTGCCTTTTACCGTTCAGTGAAAGCCAACCATGGTCTCACAGGTGATGCAGCAGCCGTCGCTAATTCCTATCTCGATTACGCCATTAACGCTGCTGCCTAGGGTCCTGTCAGTTGTCAGTTTGGGATGAAGCGCTGATCTTCCTTCAGGGTGAAAGAAATTAGATTTCTTAGATGAGTATTTACGCTTGTCAAAGATCTAATTGCTTTGTAGACAGTTCAAACTGTAATAAAAATATCACTATTTTCTGATAATGATTTGGAGGTTAAAACATGGTTACTTCCATTCAACTTGCATCTGGTTTAGCTGGTGCGATCGGGTGTGATTATCGACGCATTAATGATCAACTCTTTTTTGTAGAATATGCGGGTGGTAGAGTTTCTGTTTTAGATCTGGTTCGTCCTGTCAGTGCGATCGTGTCTCAGGGAAATACCCTTCTCAAAGGCACCTGGTTATTTGATTGTGAAACGGGTACCCTTGGTGGGAATCTTTCTGGTCCCGGAGACATCTGGTGGGAACAGGTCAATGCCGTAGAGCGCAAAATGGTGCCGATTGCTGGAGCCAAATTGGTCAACCTGGGTAAAGTCGATTTCAACGCAATTACCCATGCGGAACTACAAAACCTGACTTATGGTACAACACCGATTCCCGGCAACAACGATGCCACAAATCAATTAGTCACAGGTGATGTCTTTGCCGTCATCACTAATGCTGGCAATTTCACCAAGATCAA
Organism: Pantanalinema rosaneae CENA516; assembly: GCF_050753385.1. Taxonomy (NCBI): domain Bacteria; kingdom Bacillati; phylum Cyanobacteriota; class Cyanophyceae; order Leptolyngbyales; family Leptolyngbyaceae; genus Pantanalinema; species Pantanalinema rosaneae. The sequence continues at coordinate 172,352 of NZ_JBLZFZ010000007.1, read as the reverse complement.
AGTCCTTAATTACGGCTATGACATGAGCATCCAGTGGGTGACCTACAAACTGGGACCACGTTATCGGGTGCTGGGGACAGGCTACACCCAACCAGAAGACCTGAAGCTGCGCTCAGACAATCGCTACGCCTACGTGACCGAGCGGACTGGCAATCTCCTGCGCGTGGACTTAATGAATGCCAATCGCACGGCTGCCACGGTCATCAGTTCCGGTATGAACGCCCCTCAGCAAATCGTATTGGATGAAGCGCGGAATTTGGTTTACGTGGTGGAGTACGCAGACCCCGGACGGCTACTGCGAATTGACCTGACCAGTGGGGTTCAAACAGTGCTTGTGCATAACCTGACCTGGGCGATCGGGTTAGCCATGAGCAGTGATTTTCAAACTGCTTACATTAGTGAGCAAAGCCAGGGGCGAGATGCAGGGCGGGTCAGCCGGATTATGCTTAGTACAGGTAACCGTGAGGTGCTAGTACAGGGATTAGTTAATCCGTTCTTCTTGACTTGGGCCGATGCGAATCAAAGTATCCTTCTCATCCCGGAGCGAGACCCAGCCAATCGCGTGACAATGATTGACTTGACGCGCACACCATTCGTTGCCATCCCAGTTTTCAGCGCGGTTCCGGGTCGTCCGTCCAGCGTCGCCGTGAAATCAGGTAATCAAATTCTGGTGTGTAGCGATCAGGAGATCACGCAGGTTGATCTAGCACAAAGTTTCTTCAACAGTGCCGGCTCAATGCTCATGGGAATTGGTCATGTGCCGAAGGATAAGATCATTGATGGCTATGCAACAACTGATACAAATTACTTTTTCAAGGTGAAAGACGCGCCCTTTGGCGGCACTTTGGCATTGATGATCAACCACGACAAGGCGAGAAGTCTGGGTGCCCAGTTCTATCAAATCTATGTGGATAGAAGTGCTCAAAATCAGACCTGGAATGATTACAAGTGGGTCACAGGTCAAAATGCGTTTGTGCTAACTCCCACACTGCCTACCAATAGCAACTTTTTCCCGGTGCGATCGGCTGGAGAGGTCTGGTACAACAAATGGTTGGGATATCAGCTCAATACCACGGCTCTGATTGATGGGTTACACACCATTACCGTGAAACTATTCAATCAGAGTTATGGTGAAATTCCTAATAGTGCAGATAGCGTGAAGGTGCAGATTGATAACCACTGGCCGCAGGTCGCGATCGACGAAATTATTCACGATGGTAGTGTGGTTGGAACCTGTGGCATTGTGGATGCAGGGAGTGATGTATTCACTTTCCGAATTGTGGCGCAGGATGCAGAACAACATTTATTGAGCTGGACACTGCTCGCACTGTGGGGAAATAATAAGTCTGCAACGGTTGCCTCAGACACTTACGAAAATCAACTATCTAACCCTGTGGTGGCATCGACTAAAAAATGGGCAGGGGTTAATGGTACTACCCCTATACCTGCGGCGGGATGGTACGCAACGGTAGCCAATGATCCGACCTCACGGCGATGTGCCCACACGTTCCGTTTAGCTGTTTGGGATCGCGTCATTAACGGGTGGAATTACATTCACTACGCTGAATACAATAAGTCGATCACCATTATGTTACCGCCAGCGGCGTAACTGTGTAGTTAAAGGGGAACCATTAGGCTCCCCTTTAACTATAGTTCTAGTGGACTCTTAGCTTACGAGTTAGACAGATCAGTTCTAGCCAACCAATTTCCCATCGAATTGGAGGAGAGTAATAGAAATTGGGAATTCATATTGTTGACTTTCATTATGGTTATTCCCGAAGCACCTCTGCTTGAGTAGGGAGCTGGGTGACATCGACTGCCACCAGATTGCGATCGCGATCGCGTTGAGGGATTCGGACTCCCGTATTGATAAATTCATCCGAGCCGGGTCTGCGGAAACGCACTTCTTCACCCTGTAAGGTTGCCAGTTGTTGGGGATCGTTTACCTTAAAATAAATCCCGTTACTGAACTGGGAGTATTGGCGAATCTGTTGATCACCCACATACAGTTCTACACCTCTGCTGTCATATACAGGTGGCGATTGCACGTAAAGCTTGACGATGTACGAGACTTCCTCGACCTTCTCCCTGCGTTCGGCAGCAAAGTGATGAATTCGTCGCAGGTCAGCCACTTCAGGACGGGCGAGCATTAACTGAGCGCTGGTCAAAACAATTTCAAGAGACATGTGCTCCTCCGGAGTTAATGACTGAGTTGAATTTCGTCGAAATACAAAGAACCCCGGCAGGTATTCGTTCCCAGGATGGGTTCATCAAATAGCAGGATAATTTGCCGGAGATGGCGTACATCTACTCCCTGTTCTGCAAATAAGCTGAGGGGAACGCGTAGGCTTTGCATGACGGAGCGGCGCATTCCTCTAGGAAAATTGATGTCTGCTGGGTAGGGGAGTGGGGCGATGCTAGCGGCTTTGACCGAGTGAGAATGGGTTCCGTCACTGAGGGTAAGGGTGAAATTCTGCAGTTTATCCAGCAGGTTTTTGGCATCGTTGGATTGCCCAGCTCGCAAAGCCAGCAGGTGCAGTTTTCCGGGTGTCAGGCCACCGGGAGCGATGTTAATCACATACTGCTTACCTGATACATCCCAATCTATCTTGAGTCCTTTTGTTTGCTGATACAGGTTACTATTCACCCCTTGATTAAAAATTAGCTCTAAAGCAGTGATATTTGAAGTATCAACGCTCGCATTCACAGGGGGAGAACTGGTGGTGACGAGGGTATCTTCCTCATAATGGGCAATGAAAAGTCGCTGTCGATCCTGATACTGGCTAACGAGCCGGATAGCATTGGGAATCCAGCCTTTTTGCTGGCTCAGTTGATGGTCTTTAAGCAAGCTGAGGTACTGCGATCGTCCCAACAATAGCCCTTGAGCGATCGCCCCAAAATACACCTTAGCGACATTTTCCTGCTCGGCTCTGGTGATAAACGGATTGCCCTCCTGCTCCCAAACTACGTTAAAGAAATTGTGGTTGCCTCCGTAAATCCAGAGCAATGCCTTGAACCCTTCCGCATCCTGCGTGGGGTGCGCCAGATCGATCGGATGCGCCCGGTCATAGGTCTGGTAACCTTCAAAAGTCCACACATCCCCATCACGACTGCCATGCAGGATGATGTAATTGTCCTGGACGCGCACCGGTCCGGAAACAGGCTGGTACTGGTTTTCCGTAGGCGCGATCGCTACCACCGCTCTCAGGTTGAAATGGTACGGTCCTAAGCCCAGGGAACCATCCAACGGCACCGGGGGATCACCTGGATGGGGCACGACAGCATCCAGCCGATTAAAGGCACTGGCATGACCAACAGCTTCTCCACCTCTGGAGTGTCCGGCAATCATGATCTTCTCTAGATCAACTTTGCCATGCAGTGGGTGATCCGTTTGTTGATTCCAGAGCTGAAACTGTTTGATCTGTTCGAGATGAACGATCGCCCGACCATCGTTTTCCCCAAAGTTGAAGCCATTGAGGAAGTTACAGTCTACACTGCCTGCCAGGATGCCATGAGAGGCGAGGAGATTTAACAAATAAACATAACCGGGAGTCGAGTTTTCCTGAGGGAAATGGTTGCCGTGGACGATCAGGCAGACAGGGAAGGGACCATCTCCCTGGGGAACGCGCAGAAGACCGTTAATAGGAACGTTGGCGATCGTAAACGGCCAATGGGGTGAGGCGGGCAGGGTCGCAAAATCAGATAGATCAATTGTCCGAGTTTGATAACTGGGGGTTGGAGCCTGGAAGACAGTGTATTGGCTCAATTCAGGGTTTCCTGAGTAATTGAGTCCCGGTGCGGCGTAAACAACCTCTTGGTAGGAGAATGGCCCAGCGATCGCCGGATTGATCAAATCATTAGTGACTTTGCCTTTGAGATACAGGTCGCCCTCGGGGTGGAGTTCCGCCCGCACTCCCTGGGTCTGGTGCCTAAACTGAAGCCCCTCCAGGGGGAGCAGTGCCCGTTCAAACAGGCGATGTTGCAGTTGGGTATTCTGTTCCGTTGTGGCGAGTTTTGGGGTGGAAGTTTGGGCGATCGCCAATCCTCCCACTGGCAACGACCTGAGTGTATCTTCCTGGTAGTATCCCAAGAATGTGGCATCCCCAGTGTCGCTGATGGTCATGACATCCTGGGTGACTTTTCTAATTCTCAACATGGCATTCCTCCTCTAAGAATTGGTAGAACGCTCAAGTCTGGCAAGCCGCTGATTCTGTACCTGAATGACTTCATCCTGTTGCAGCAAGTACAGCGAAAGTTCTTCAATCTTCTTCAACAGAGACAGGCAAAATTCCCCTAAATTCACTCCTTCCTGATGGATGGTTTGGGCTGAAGGGATATCGGGCAAGTGTTTGTGGCGATCAATAAATGTTCGCAGTTGATTCAGATCTCGCAGTTCATAGTCCGGTTCAAACACGTAATCGGGAACGGATAAGGTCCAATCTTTGACTTTTATGTCACCGTTGACATCCAGTGTTGCCTGGGGATTGGTTGTGCCAATGCCAACTCTGCCGTTGGTAATTCGCATCACCTCCACCTCTGTCAGCTTGTTGTTTTCCCCCGTACCATTCACACAAAAGGCAAGTCCCCCTGTCCAAGTTCCCTGATCTGTGGATTGGATGAAACCCGGTCGCCATTCCGCAGTCGTATTTCTAGGATCGCTCCAGAATTCCAGACGACCTGCTCCAAAGCCAGTGGAAGATTGAATGCGGACAGTCGTTGGATTGTTGGGGGAGTATACATGCAACGGTGCTTGAGGTTTTGGCGACCCAATCCCCACATACCCAATGTGATTAATCACAAATTTAGGCATTAGATCGGGAGAACCAAATCCATCTTCATCGTAAACTCGCAGCGTATCGTTATCCCCAGGGCTCCACAGGACAATCGTATTGCCATTGCAGAAAATCCCCCCTGACTCGGAGCCATCTGTACTTGCTTCTAGCCACAGTCCGTTGCAATTGTTATCGGGGTTAAAATTGACGCTCTGACCAAGTTTCCCGCGATTGCCATAATGCAGGGAAACATGATTATCAGATTTCAAATAAGTATCTCCATTAATTTGAAGATTGTCGTTAATGACTTGAGTCATCGCTACCTCCTGGTAATTTTTTGATTTATCGTTAGTGTTCTGAAATTAATCAACTGATTCGTAACATCCTGTTCCCTGAGGGCAAGATTGAGGCATGTTCAAATTATTACTTCTAAATTTTCTGAACGACTTCTTGAGTGTGATTAATTCATCCTTGAAACGGGCGCTATTGTTCCAGACACCGGGAATTTGTTAAAAACACTCGGTGTCTGGAACAAAAACCTTGAATTTCGCCTCAGAACATTAACCGCAGCGACCACTTCTCCAGTTTGCCCGCGTCCTCCGATTGCAAATCTTTGACCCGTAGCATCCAGTCACCCTGGATGGGTTGACCCAGTAAGGCTTTCAGGGCAGGAGTAGAGGTACGATCGTAGGTCATCCTCAGGTCATCTTGGCTATCTCCTGTCTGGTTATGCAAGGTAACACTCTGCCCTGAAGGAGCGACGATTTCGACCAGCAGATCTCCGATGTAGGGGTGGACGATCGCCACGCTAATGGACAAATCCGTTAGATTTCCAGACTCAGCGATCGCAATACTACTGCTGATTCCATCTGGTTTGTTGTCGGGAATCGGTAAGTTAGGGCTGACCTCTCCCTGGGCTACCTTTCCTGCGTCCTCATATTCCACCTCAATACTCCAACGGTTCAACCGTCCAATATCGCGGGTAGCCACGTCGCGCACCACCAGCACCCAGTCCCCCTTCAGGTCATCCCCCACCAATGGCTTCAGCGTAGGAATGGTGTCAGTGGTAAAGGTCTGTTTCAGATCACGCTGCATCGTTCTAACTCGATCGTAGAGCAACGCTTGTTTCCCCGAGGGCGACTTCAATTCGATCTGCAAATCTGCGGCGTAAGTATGGGTGATATCAACGCTCACCTTAACTGCTTTCACCTTGCCAGCTTGCCGCATGTTGATGATGCTACTCACTCCTTCACGCTGGTTGTCGGGAATGAGCAAATCAGCAATCACTTCGCCCTTGACCACACTGCCGCTTCCTTTCCCGATCTGCATCCGGATTACGTCACCTGGGGCTGAAATATCTGCAATGACTAACCCTGAGTCGGAGCCATCCCAGGCACGAGTCGAAGGCATAGTGGTGTAGGACAGAGCCACCCCACTGACTTGCTTAAACAGGTCGGTGCTGTCGCCCATGTTGCGGTTGGTCTCCAGGTCGAGATGCCCGTCGGCTTGCAGCAGTCCACACTGGTAATGGCGACTACTCGTCCCACCCTGCCATTCATTCGAACCCAATGTATCGCAGTGATAAATTGCCAATCCACTGGAGGGAATGTAGGTATCTAACCCTTGCTGAGTACGATTTTCCAGGATGAAGTATTCATTGGGGCGATGGGTTTCGTATTTCATCAACGTCCCGTAATCACCCTGTTTGATTTCGTAAATGCTGGGTGCATTGAGGCGAATTTCGCGATCGCACCATCCCACTAGATCTCGCAGGTAAGCACAGATAGGAGCAGGTGTGCGCCCATTGTTCAGGTGATTTCCAGCAGACATCAGGCAGTAGTATCCCATACCACTGCTTTTTTCAGAATCCCCATCGCGCGAGCCATAATCGTACAAATCAGGGAAACGGCACAGCAAATGCCCACTCTCATGACAGAATGTACCAATGCTCAAATCGACCCGCTGACGCCCCAAACTTTGGATCGTATAACCCCGTACCTTGATGCCGTTATAGGTCAGCTCCAACTCAGAGTTATGGGGCCAGAGGTCGCCTTCGTAGAGGGTTCGTCCAGCATACATAAAGCTTAAGGCATCGACATAGCCTTCATGCCGCGAATCAAACTGGGACAAATCAATTCGCAGTTCGTTCACCACTTGGTCAAGTGCTTCCTGACAGAGCAGATTTTGCACATAATATCGCTGGTTTTGTCGCAGTTTAACCGGTCCTACCACCAGGTTGGAGTAATCCAGTTTTCCGTTCGACAGGCGCAGGAAATAGTCTCGCACTGAGCAGAAGTTGCCGTTGTCCTGATAGTTTGACCCGTTCAACATGGCATCCACATCGGCAGCCGTTACGCCACTAGCAAGATCAGTAAATTCCACCAGAATCGTCAGCCCTCGCACCTGTCCTTCGCTGACTCGCCTGCCGTCTAATAAACCGTTGTTGCGTCCGAAGGTCCGCTCAATATTCGATGCAGCATTGATTGAAGGCGGACGCAAGTCTGCATAGCGTTGCTCAAACTTTTCATTGCGAATCTCCTCAGATTCACGCAATCCCCGCCGCAGATCGGTCGGGGGACGCTTAGAAACAGGAACCCCGCTGGATGCAAAACGACCTTTCATCAGGGCAGCATAACAGTAGAGACCACGATCGGGATCGTAAACAACCGTGTAGCCATCTTTCGTCTCATAGCGGGCATAGAACTCATCGCCAAATACAACCAGTTCTACATCGGAACCACTCTCCTGTTGAAAAATTAGCATTTCACCAATAATGGCACTCATCGTTATCTCCTTAGTTCGGGGGTAATGTTTTTAGCATGAATAAGTAGATGAATCTAATTTTTTAGGATGGACTACGTTACGCCAATCCATAATGTTCAAAGATTTCAGTTTCGTAATGCTGCAAAAATCAAATTATGTGTTGAAAAACAGTAGTTTTTATGATGCTAATCTATACCTGACGGCTATCAATAGTCAGTTGTTAGACACCTAGTGTTGTGTAGGAAAATGTGAGCCATTGGTAGGTCAAAAGAAATACCGAGTGTCTGATCCCCCCTAAAAGCCTTCAAGGCACTCAGAATTAAGGATTAAACGGGAGATCGGCCTCGGAAGGTCTAAGTTCGATGTATCGCTGACTGAATTTTTCTTGTCGGATAGCAGTATCTTCTTCTAGATGCGGTTGAATCCCAGTCGGTAGCGGTTCTGAGATGGGAGTCCCACTTGAGACAAGGTGTCCATCTTGCAGCACAGCATAGCAATACTGACCCAGAGCCTCGTCGTAGAGGACAGTATATCCCTCTAGAGTTTCACGGCGAGCATAGAACTCATCGCCAAAAACAAGCAATTCTACCTCTGACCCATTTTCTTGAGAGAAGGTGAGTTTTTCTCCAAAGATGGCACTCATAAAACACTCCTTCGATAAGCAAAGCAAGCGTCACTATCAATTTCACAGTTGATGATGGTGTTCAGCAAATACTGAGCTTTCCAAGTACACTGCCATTCTGGGTTGATGTATTAACACGAATGGTATACAGATAATCTCCAGAGAGCCAGCAATAACTTGCGTTATTCACAAAGGGAACGATGCGAATGGAATAAAGTTCTTTCTTCGATGCCTCCTAAACCATACCCTATCCAAGCAACGAAACGGCACTTTTTAAGCAGTCAACAAATCCTACTAATGACTTGGAAAGCGGATCTCAAGACCTTAAAACACAGATTGAAACATATGCTTGTAGCGATCGTGCCCCGCCTTTAAGATCCTTTCCTGTCAAGATTTTGTTCTAATTTTTTGTGAACGACCGACCTAAAGCAAAGATGTTTTTTAAAGATAGTTCAGATTTTCTAACCAATACCAATTGTAAGGCGTATTTTTCCATCGTCAACTGTTATTACTGATTTGATACGCTTTAGCACCCTTCTCACAGAGTTGTTTCCAGGCAGGAAGCCCTTCCCTCCCTTCTACTAGCTTGTTTGTGCGGCACAACCTAATGTAAGGTGGCTCCAATACAGATAAGCCTGAGCAACACTGAAATGGTAATACTCCACTTTGCATGCTTCGAACTGTATAAACAAAGTTATAGAAAAGTGTCAAACAAGTATTATTAGTAACAATCGTTGATACCTAAAAAAAGATTTTTATATAATAGGAGATTATTGCGATGTTACGTCTCTTTTAGAGAAAAGCTTTTTATCAGGGTGTTTCACTAGTAACCTTCTCGTATTAGTTGCCCAAAAGAGAATGACATGGTCAGATTGATGCTCAATACTCTGGTATTAGTGTACTAAATTTGTTGACTGTGTCTTTTGTCATAAGTGTTATCTGCCCTCCTGATATTTTAGCAGTGTTAGTTAGTGTGCAGAATAGAAACCGATTCCGATTACTGCTTGTGTTGCCGAGTTTGTAATTTTTGAATAACAAAAGATTTTTATGCCCCTAGAACAAAAGATGTCCTTGAGTTGCGATCGCCGCATTGCCCCAGACTGCGATCGCTGTACTGTGAGCCGCTTACGTCCGCACCAAATACTAACAGAGGAGGATAACTTCGCTTGCCATCAAATTCAACTACTACTGAGACAATTTGAACAAGTGGTAGAACAGGGGGGAGTAATCAGTTTGGCGATCAATGGACAAGTACAATTCATTACTCCCCAAGCAGAACAGCTACTGAACCAGTATTTTGGCTGTCAAGACTCACACGCCTTACCAGGCTCCTTACAGCAGTGGTTCAACGATCAGATGTCGCAACTGACACGCAACAGTCATGGTTTGCTCAACCGTTTGACCTTTTACATGGAGCAAGCAGAGCAGCGATTGCTCATTCGCCTCATTCCCGACCCCATTGGGACGCACTATCTTTTGCTATTAGAGGAACAAGTGCCGCTGTCGTTTTCGATCGCAGCTTTGGAATCTCTGGGACTGACGCAACGGGAAGCGGAGGTGCTGTTTTGGGTGGCTAAGGATAAAAGCAATGCTGCCATTGCCAGAGTCTTAGATTGCTGTGAAGGCACGGTACGAAAGCACCTGGAGCATCTTTACAAAAAATTAGATGTGCAAACCCGGATGGGGGCTGTGATGACTGCTCTAGAAAGGTTGAAGCTAATCCGGGCATAGTTTTTGCGCGATTGCCACAATCCTATACGCGGACGATCGTATTGCTATCACCACTTGTGCTAAGGAAAATTGGAGCTAAAGAGTTATAACAGGGAAAACGAAACAACATCAATGCCATTACTTCGTGTTGCGCTACAGGATGGTTTGATCAATGAAACTGTGATCGTTCGAGTCAATAATGAAGAGGTATTTCAAAAAACAGGTGTTAATACAAGATTTCAGATTGGGTTTGCTGAATTATTTGAGCTTGATGTACAAGACGGAAAAAATAAGAAGGTTGAGATAGTATTACCTTCGAAACAACAGTCGGAATCACAAACTTTAGAGATATCAAAGCCGACGTATTTGGGTATCTCAATCACAAAATCAAGCGATCGAACGCTTTAAAGTGACTATTCGAGTTCAGTAGATTGCAAAGAACATCATCTTAGATTTTGAGCAGGTTAAAGCCGTAACCGTCTAATCTGAGCAGTTTTTCAAACATTGAAATCGGGGATTTTGTGCTGTAGAGAGATGTAATCGTCGAGTCTCGCATTAACTTAAGGGCGCTAATTGCTTTGTGACAGCAGCGTTTGGCAAAGAAAAAATATACCGAGATGGAGATTATGAGCGAGAAACATTGGATTAGTTTTGATAACACGGACGTAGATTCGACTAGTGAGACTGAGGTCAGTAAAACCGTCAGACAACTCGCTACTTCTGCTATGCAAGATGCAGGTCAGCGTATTGGTATTACTGTCACCTATAAAGTGGGTGGTTTTTGGGAAGGCATTGTAGAAGGCGAAACGTTTCGAAGCTTTGAAGTCCCTTTTGCTACCCAAATAGAACAGGAAGGGGCACCCGCTGTGCCTAAAGATGGCATTTTTGTAGCGGTGCCATCGGATGCTGAAAATGTCCAGGTTCGAGTCATTGATAAAGCAATGGTGCCGTTTGATCAGGAAGTCTATTTGGTTCCAGCACCCCAGCAATTCAAGGAAGATGATTTCCGTGTGGTCTATCAGCCTGACCCGACCATTTATGAGTCAGACGCTCCTTTCCCTGGGCGGGACTTTGAGTTTTTGGGATTGAAGACTATTTCGGGGTTAAAAGTAGTACATATTTTTGTGTATCTGGGGCAATATCGACCTCGATCCCAACGCATGGAACTGCTTCAGTCCATGACCCTAGAAATCACCTATCAAACGCCCCCTGTGCGCGATCGTGCTCCGGCTAGAAAGCCCAGAGAATTGCCGGTACATGGGCTGATTCTGGGTTTAGATTTACTCAGTGACGAACATGATTTTTCGTCCCAGGTGGAAGACTTTTCCCAAATGAACGCTGTGGACATGGAATTGCTTGAAACTACCCTTGTGCCATCTCGCCGTTCTGACCCCGGTATTTCCTTATTAGAAACTAGCGAACAGGAAGGATATGATCCTGCCGTCATCACCTCTGGCACGCCAAGGCAGGTCGTCCTAATCGCTCCCCCAAAACTGAAAATCCCTGGGTTGATTGCAGAATATATCATTGTCACTAATAACACCCTGGCTGCCTCAGTTGAACCTCTACTGGTAGCGAAGAGTGGGTGGCCGTATTACGCCAAAGTGGCTTTGACTGAGGATATCCAACTGGAATTTCCGGCAGGTAGCCTCAAGGACTCCATTAAATCCTTCATCACCTGGGCTACTACAAACTGGACGGTGCCTCCCCGCTTTGTCGTTCTGGCTGGAGATACGGATGTCATCCCTATCCACACTTATCTCCAGAACAATGGTTCCTATGCCTCCGATCACTACTATACCGATATTTCTGGGGATCTTGTGCCAGAACTAACGGTGTCTCGCATCCCAACTTCAGATGCATCCACACTTAAGAGCGTCTGCGAACATCTGGTTCGGTATGACCGCTATCGGGGTGGTGATTGGGGTGGGTGGCAAAACCGTGTCATGCTTTGTGCTTATCAAGCATCTACCTATGAGACAACTTGTGATGAAATCGACACCAAGATCAAAAATCGTTATGAAGTCGTTAAATGTTACGCCAAGAATACATCTAAAGCAGATGTGATCAACACTGTGAACAATGGTGTGCTATTTGCTGTTTATCGAGGTCACGGATCGAAAACAACCTGGTCTTCTAACAACGGGCTAGATACAGAGAATATTACCAGTTTGAATAATCTATCCTATCCTCCCTTCGTGCTGAGCATTTGTTGCCAAAACGGGTGGGTTGATGACAACTCGCTGGAAACCATTGCAGAAGCATTTATTCGTCGCCGCAAAGCTGTGGCGGTATTTGCCTCGTCCCGCGACTCCTGGACATACCCTAACAATGACTTTGTCAAGTATATGTTTGATGCGGTGATGGTTGGTGGTTGTAATTCGCCTGCAGATATTATTCAGTATGCTAAGACCAAAATGGTTCGTAACCACGCCTCGTCTACATATCATCTGGACAACACTGTGATGTATAACCTGTTCGGTGATCCAGTGGCTCATGTTGCCAGTAATGCGGAATATTTGCGAGGCAGTTGGGTGATGGATCATGACGGTTGGCAAGGAACATTGAATGTCACGCGCATCTGGAACTATCGTATCGAAAATTCAGGTGACTACTCTGCTCCAGTGTGGAGCGTTTCTGGAGCCTATGTCGGTTCAGATAACAAGTCCTATAACTTCGTGGGTACGCTGGGAGGCTTTGATCCAAACCAACTTGGGAGCGAGTCTAAGCGAAGTGATCTCAAGTTTGAAATTCAGATTGCTTTTTCGGCATCAAATAACCAACAGTTTGTGGGATACATCCACTCATGGACTCGCAACCGTATTTCTGGTCTATGTTGGTGGTCAAACCATCCATTCGGTTGGACAGCATCCAAAAAGTAAAAGGGCAGGTTGCGATGCCTTCGGCATCCCCCTGATCAAGCTACTGTGTACACACAAATCGAGTTAGATGTCATTTGCATCGTTATTGGTCCCTAAATTTCCCAAGTTTGGGAAACTTTGAATGGGTTGGCTCCCCCAGAATTGGGGACTGGGGGCGGTTCGACAGGACTTTGACCTTTTTGAACAGAAATAGGGGCGATCGCGGCCAGTTCTCTGAGCAGCGATCGCCGGAAAGAATTGACCAGGACGCAACCAACGAGGTGTAAAATATGTCCGCCAAAATCAATGGTGTCATGCTGCAAGGCTTCCACTGGTTCCTCAAATTAGATTTTCCTGAAAGTCGTAACCGTAGTCTATGGCAATTTCTCCGAGATGAAGCGAACCATTTCAGAACCATTGGTATTGACGCGATCTGGATTCCGCCTGCCTACAAAGCAGCCTTTAACCGCAGCAATAGCGTGGGCTACGATGTCTACGATCATTTCGACTTAGGTGAATTCTTTCGAGATGGGGAAATTACTCCCAAAACTAAATATGGAACAAAGACAGAACTGGTTGAAGCAGTGCGATCGCTACACGGTGATGGAACTCAAAAACGCATTCAGGTGTATGCCGATGTCGTACTCAACCACAAGATGGGAGGGCAGGAAGACCACTATTGGCAAGCTATTCGGGTTGAAAAAGACAACCGTAACATTGAACGCTGGGGTGATGGATTTGAGCGAGGGCTGATCGAAGTTAAAGCCTACACAAAATTTGATCACCCTGAACGGGGAGGTAAATATTCCAGCTTCCGGTGGCGAGCCAGACATTTTGACAGCGTTGATGCGACTGCCGAAATTTGCCAGAACGGCAATGTTTTCCATGATCCCTCGGACAAATATATTTATCGATTCCTGCATAACGAATTAGGCTATATCCCTACTGATAAGAGGTTTGAGTCCTGGGTATCCTTGGAGAAGGGAAACTACGACTATCTCACTGGCTGTGATTTCGACTATGGTCGGTACGATGTGCGGGAAGAGATGAAGTATTGGGGCATCTGGTTTGCTAAAGAGCTTGACCTGGATGGATTCAGGTTAGATGCCGTCAAGCACATCAGCGCTGACTACATTCAAGAATGGCTGGGACATGTACGCTGGCAGACGGACAAAAACTTGTTTGCAGTAGGTGAATACATTGCAGGCTCCACAGAACCACTGCATGCTTATTTGACTCACGTAACTGCTGATGGCAAGTATCCTCAACCCATCACTTTGTTTGACTTCCCCCTTTCCTTCAAATTTAGAGACGCGAGCCGTATGGGAGAAGGCTTCGACCTTCGTACGCTTGACCAAGGAACGTTAATGGCAGAACAACCCACCTTAGCGGTTACCTATGTTGAAAACCACGACTATGAGTATGGTAGAGGCTTTAACTCCCATGTCGAGGAGTGGTTCAAGCCCCTGGCCTATGCCTTTATTCTCCTACGGGACAGGGGGTATCCCTGTATCTTCTTCCCGGATTATTACGGCTCCTTCGACTGGGTTGAAAATGACAACCTCTGGCATCGGGCACAGAAGCCCGGCAGAGAATACCTGGATCTGCTGCTGCAACTGAGGAAGCAATTTGCTTTGGGTGAAGAACGGTACTACACCGATCGCAACGTTGCCGGCTGGGTACGGATGGGTTTTGTCCCCGGTGCTAAAGGGGCTATGGCTGTCGTCATCAATACTGCCTATAAAGCGGTCAGGGCGATTCGGATGAATACTGGACGGTTCAACAAACGCTTCTACCATCTGGCGACCCTTAAGCTAACCGATCAAGGTTTTGTGGTAGTACGTCATCGCTATGACCTCTACGGTGATAAAGCTGAAGGGCTATGGACGGACGCTAATGGCTGGGCCGACTTTCTTGCCGAAGGTGGCACAGCATCTATCTGGATTGAGGATGGGGTTAAGTTAGAGGGCTGAGACCTGTGCTATTTGACGGTATGCTGACCACATTGAAACAGATGTACGATCGCAATCCGTCTTGGGGACATTTGTGATTCATAGCTCTTTAGTGCAAATAAATCTCTGATTGTATTCCACATTAGGGAAAAGCTCATGAACGGAACGGTAATTAAAGATCTCAAACTCATCAAGGTCATTGATGGTGACACAATTAAGATCCTGCTCAATAATGAGCAAGAATCGATTCGCTTCGTCTGCTTAGATACAGAGGAAAGCCAGACTGGAGGTGATAAACCGGTTACAAAAGCTGGTCAATTAGCATCAAAATGGGCGAAGCAATATTTCGCAACTAATGAACAGGGTCTACCGAACGGTGATGTGCGTGTGCATCTCGAATTTGACACGAATGATCCAGTTCAGGTTTGTCTGAATAAGCATCGCGATAACTATGGACGATTGCTCTGCTACGTTTACAAAGCTGGAGAATTGGAAAATTCCAATGTCCGCATCGTGCGCGAAGGGTGGAGTCCTTATTTCGTTAAATATGGACGATCGCGCCTCTATCATCGTCAGTTTGTTGAAGCCGAGGTTGAGGCTCAATCTAAAGGACTGGCGATCTGGAATCCGAATACCAATGCAGACGGCGATCGTCGGGACTACACAACCCTGCTGCCCTGGTGGTCTTTGCGAGACAGTGTGGTGCAGGACTATCGCTATCTGGGAATTCAAGCGGGAGCGCTATCCGTACGTCTAGACTATGACCACTTGATGGAAGCAGCCAGAACAGGTAACGAAGTCACTGTATTTTGCGACCTGCAATCCGGGATTAATCAATGGACGGGCAATGGTGCCCTGATTTATGCCGGATCAACCTTTCAAAAGTTCAATCTGTGGATTCCAGATAAAGATTCGCCAGTGGCTCAAACCATTTTGCGACTGATTAAAACTCGCTATGCCAATTTAGGTCGAGGCTACGTTTATGTTTCGGGCAGCGCCAGTCTCTATCCACTGAGGACGGACGGTAAGCCGCAAATCGTGATCACCCAGGTTAAACAACTCGCTGATTTCCCACCTGGAGCATGATGCCATGAGCCAGAACAGGAAGGATTCCCATTGCCACTCGATGAGATCGCCACACCCGATGAACCCTGTGAGGATATTCGTGCTGATGCTGGGGTTGGCGATCGCCAGTTTTCCAGCCCCAGCCGCCGCTAAGGCAAAACACTATTTGCTGGGAAATCCGACGGATGTTAATCCGCCTCTGTCAGGCGGGGTCTACGATTTGGGGGGCGGTGGCACAGATGTGGATGACGCAATTCAATGGATGATCAACCAGGTGAGAGGGTGTCGCAATTGTGCGACCACAGTCGATGTGGTGGTGATGCGATCGGCTGATAACGATCCTAGGAACGACGATGCCTATAACCCAGCCATTATGAAAATGAACGGGGTCGATTCTGTGGAAACGATCGTGATCAGCAATCGAGAGGATGCCAATCAAGCGGATGTCATCGATCGGGTGCGACAGGCAGAGGTGGTGTTTTTTGCGGGCGGCGACCAGTGTAACTATACGCGGAACTTTTATCGCACTGGATTGGAGGAAGCCGTGAAGTCGGTGTCTGCGCGGGGTGGCGGTGTAGGTGGCACCAGTGCGGGGGCAATGATTCAAAGTGAATTGATCTATAACGCCTGTTTGCAGGGAACCCGGAATGTCACTAGTCGCGATGCGATGCGCGATCCCTATGCCAATATTAGTTTTACAACAGATCTCTTTCCCTGGGATGCCCTGAAGGGCACGTTGATTGATACTCATTTTGATGTGGACGATCGCCTGGGACGGTTAATGGCTTTCATGGCCCGCCAGATTCGGGATGGTATGGCGGACGACATTCTAGGCATCGGTCTACCGGAAGCAACCTCCCTGATCGTTGATAAATATGGGTTGGCACAGGTGATGGGAAAGGGATCAGTCTACTTTGTTTTCGGCAACCACCAACCGGAAGTCTGTGAACCGGGGCAACCCCTTTCATTCTCCAATTTCAAAATCTGGGAGGTGAAGAGTGGTCAAACCTTTAATTTGAAAACTCGACCAACCAGCGGTTACTACCAGAGGTCGGTCGATCGGGGACAACTCAGCACCATTCGCTAATATTCTGAAGGAGATGATTATGACCCAAGCAGAACAACACAAAGCAACTGAAATCGGTCAAGAGCTGAGCGATCGCTTACAAAAAGGCTGGACGGTCAGTTTACCAAAGCCGGAGGAACTGAAGCACTTAGAACAACTGACGCTTGAATTAGCTTCTAAAGGCTATTTAGGTAAAGTTACCTTTGCTGGGCAAACATCCAGTGGCAGCTATTCTGTGCAGTTCAATACCGAGAATGGAACGGGATATAGTTCTGTGTGGCCAGCCTGGGCGTTTGAATTGGCAAAGTCGGCTTTACTGTACAATAAGCGGTTGTTCATTATTGCCAATGGAGATCCCTTCGGGCAGAACTTAATTCAGGTGCTGATGTTTGCCCAATAGCAGGAGGTAGAGCTTTGTGAAACCTAAATTAGCGATCGCCTGCCAGGGGGGAGGCAGTCATACAGCGTTTACAGCCGGTGTGCTAAAAAGAATTCTGGAGTCAACCATATTAGACGCCTACGATTTGGTGGCGCTGAGTGGCACATCGGGAGGTGGTATCTGTGCCACTGCCGCCTGGTATGGTTTATTAAAGCAAGCTCACGGGTCAATCGATCTGCCCTACAAGTGGCTAATGGAATTCTGGGCAGACAATTCAGCCTATCTCTGGTGGGAACAGTCCTTGAATGATTGGGCGCTGCAGATCCTGCGCTGCCAGGAAGCAGGTCTCTTCCCCCAATTTGAAACCAGTCCTTATACCTCAGAATGGCTGTTTCAAGTATGGAAAACCCTGGTTCCTACGCAGGAGTATTTTGACCTGCAAGCCTTGCTGGAAAAACACATTCAGTTTCAAGAGATCCCGGCACTGCTGCAAAAAAACAGCCCCAGACTGCTACTGGGGGCGGTTGATATCCTGTCCGGTCAGTTCAGAACCTTTGACTCCGCCCAGGAGACAATTCGAGTAGAGATGTTGTTGGCCTCTGCGGCCATTCCCACCCTCTTCAAAGCCGTAGAACTTAATGGTAAAGCCTACTGGAATGGCATCTTTTCAAGGAATCCACCGATCGCGCCTTTCCTGACTGAAGCTGTAGAACATCGCCCCGATGAAATTTGGATTGTGCAAATTAATCCGGAATGCCGAGTCAGTATCCCTAAAACCGCAGCAACCATCCTGGATCGCCGAAACGAACTGGCGGGCAATCTGGCGCTGAACCAGGAATTGCAGTTGATTCAGTTGGTGAATCAATGGCTTGGGGAAGACTCCACCACGAGCCTGTTCAAAGAAATGGAGCGACAACGGTTCAAACCGATTACAGTTCAACCGCCGATTACCATCAGTTCTGGACTCTCGGCATTATTGGACTATGCTTCCAAACTCGATCGCTCACCCACATTTATTAGAAACCTGATAGCCGATGGCGAGCAACAAGCTGAACTATTTTTACAGCGGTTACCTCTGTAAACGGAACTGGAGATCCTGATAGAGGATGCTCTCTATGGAATGGTTATTCACCAAGAGATCAGTATGGTGGATAGTCAGCCACTCAGTGCCAGGGAGTAGGGAGCTTTGTGGACAAGCGCCGCGATCGCCACAATGCTACATAGGCGACCAAAAACGATTGTTACGAGTTTACTATCGCCATATACGCAGATTATCGTATTGCCTGCATAATTGATTTTCACCAAAATAAAAATGAAGGCTGTAATTAGTGAGAGTGATGTCTAGCAGTCGAGTTTCGATCGGTTGTCTGGTGAGAAGTAAGGCAATGCCGAATAGGTCTGGATAGTATTTGCCGTGAGTTTGAAGAACCAATCCAAAGACTGATAGTTTAGATACGGAGTTTCGGTAACTATTTCAACGTCAAATCAGGAGATATGGGCTATGGCATCAGCATCAGACCGTTTGCCCAACATGGGTTGTTTGATGGATCACCACGATATTCGAGATTACGCATTGAATGATGCGCTACAAGCAATCAGTCAAGGTACGTTTGAAGAATTAGAATATGGGATTGTCGAGTATTGTAAACCTCAAAGTGAAAAGGTAATCTTTGATAGCAACAATGGACAATACCGAGCATTCGAATCAGATGACGATGAATCAGAATCTTTGGACAAATACCCGATCAAGAAATTAATTGCAGCCTTGAAAGAAAAACAGCCTACTATGGCTTCGAAAGAAAACCAACTTAGTGATTCTGCAATTTTTGTGCCGCTCCAACCGAAATCAAGATTAGGTGTCAGTTTAGAGGGGAAAAAACTAGTATTGATTGAGGAGAAAAATAATGAGATCGTGGGTGATCTGGAGGCAACTAAAGAAGGAATTACTGTCAAATTTAGGAATGAGCAAAATAACACCGCCCAAGAGGAGCCTTGTTTGCTTTTAGGATCAGGTTTCAGAAAGTATACTCTAAAGGCTCATCATTGGTCTCCAGTTGAGATGCAAGGTGAAACGCTATCTGTTCCCCTAGAAAAACGTAAAAAGTATTATCCTGACCCAATGTGTGGAGCAAATGCTGGAGTTGCCTTGTTAGAATACTTCGAGCGGGCAGCAACAGGAAGGCATCTCAATGCCTCGCGATTGTTTCTTCATCAGGTTGCATGTAAATTGATGGGCGTGGAGCTAACATCAGGGGTGTCGATTCGAGCTATTGTCAAGGCGATGACCAGATTTGGCGTTCCACCAGAAGAGTCCTGGCCATATGACTTCAGCAAGTTAGAAGATAAAAAAGAACCACCCGCCCTTTGCTATGCCTACGCCAGAAATTATCGGGCAACGAGTTATCTGAGCCTTGATCGACCCGGAATGAATAAAGATGCTTTGATTGCCCAAATCAAGATTTTTGTTTATTCGGGTTTGCCCGTCATTTTTGGCTTTTCTATCTACGATTCGATTGATCAATCCTCTGGTGATGATCACAAAGGTAAAATCCCATTTCCTACCTACGGAGAGATTCATGAATGTGGTCATGCAGCAGTCATCGTTGGCTACGATGATGGCATAATCATTGAAAATATGAATCCACTTGGGGACGCTGATAAAGCTAAGGTCAAAAACCTGAAAGCAGAAACCCAAATTGGTCTTGGAGAAGTAGCTTTGATTGGTTATGAAGATACCGAAGTGCTTAAAACGAGGGGTGCGTTTAAAATCCGCAATTCTTGGGGGAAGGAATGGGGTGAAGATGGTTATGGTTGGTTACCCTATGCTTATGTCATACATGATTATGCATTTGACTTTCGGACAATTCTCAAGTTTGAGCGTATGGATCAAGATGATTTTGGACCAATTCAACGCGGAAACAATTTAGTGGTTTGTGAGGATAAGGTAAGAGGTAGAACCACGGGCTACTGCAAGTGAACTATAATTGTTTCTTCAAGAACGGCTACTAATGCCAATTCAAATTCTATCGCTTTTAGACCAGAGTAATGGAGTTAATTGAGTCCCCTTAAATGAAAAGCTCTATGAGCAGAGCTTTTCTGTCTCAAGCTTAAAGGGAGAGGTAGGCTGCGTATATTGTTGAATCAATTGGCACCCATGCTTAAGCAAATCACCTACACTAATAGGATAGATTTTATTATCAATTGGATGCCACTCCCAAAGCCTGATTGTTTTATCACTGCTGGCAGAAACGATAAAGCTATCATCTTTTACCTTTAGAGTATTCCAGTCTTTAGAAAAAACAAAATATGCATTATTTACATCTGCGGTGTGACCTCTCATGGTAGATAATAAAGCTTCTGGTTGCTCACTTATTGCTTGAATAGGTTGACCTATTTTTGAGTAGAGTTCAATAGCTTTTCTTAAATCCCATATCTTTATTGTTTGATCGGAACCTGCAGAAACCAGCTTGGTTCCATCTTGGCTAAATCCTAATCCATTAACAGGCTGCTCATGAGCATGGATTACTGCAAGGGGTTTCAAGGGATTTACAGGTTGAATTGACCATACTTTGATAAATCCTTCACTATCACTAGTTGCTATCTTATTACCATCAGGGCTGAACTTAACCTGAACATCTTGAGCATCATGGTGACCTACCTTTTGAGGAGTCCGTTGCGGAAATCCACTTTCATAGCTCCAGACATTCGAATCTTTTTTTCCAATGGTTTCAGTGTATGCAACTATATTTCTTTGGGGGTGGAAATCAATATCTTTAATCTCAGAGTTTGCCTGACTGCTTGATAAAGGAGAGAGAAAATTGCTTTTTGTTATTTTACTTTTATTGATGCGCCA
Source organism: Pantanalinema rosaneae CENA516 (assembly GCF_050753385.1). NCBI lineage: Bacteria > Bacillati > Cyanobacteriota > Cyanophyceae > Leptolyngbyales > Leptolyngbyaceae > Pantanalinema > Pantanalinema rosaneae. Next base: position 151,309 of record NZ_JBLZFZ010000007.1, on the reverse strand, counting down.
AAATCTAGCTTTTCCATCACTACCAGAGGAGGCAAGCATACTGTCATCCGAACTAAACGCGACTCCATAAGATACTTGACCATGCCCTGGAAATTCAGCTTCAAGTTTTCCTGTTTCTACATTCCAAAGTTTAACCTTTCCCCCAAGACCTGTTGAAGCGAGTAATTTCCCATCATGGCTAAACTTTAAACTCCAAACATACCCTTCTTGTTGGGGAAGCGGTTTTATGGATTCACCCTTAATATTCCATAACTCAATTGTGCCATCGCGTCCACCAGATGCAATTGCAGCATAGGTAGAAGAGATATTAACACGATTGGGAGGATTGTGGTTAAGGCTCAAAGTATAGATTCTATCTGAATGTGCAATCCACCTATTGCGTTCTTCAACCCCATACACAATAACTTGCAAGCGTTTAAGATATTGCTCTCGATCAATAAACAGATCTTTTGCAGCACTGAGGGCTTTGATACTTGTCACTAATGCTTCAAGTTGTTGGTGATTAGCAAAGTTGTTTTCAGCTAACTGCACCAGGGTTTCAACTTCTCCTTTCTTGGCTGTTTGTGCAGAGAAGAGTGAAAAAATTGTAATCGAGCAGAGTAATCCGGCAGTGAGAAACCAATTGCGACGTTCTCGGCGAAGTTTTGCCTGTTGTTCCCGATCGCGCTTCTCTTGACTTTTCCTGACAAACTCCGTTTCCATACTCGACAATCTGGGGTGCTCTCGTTTCTGCCACTCTTCGATCGCGGTCAATCGTCCTGCTGCGAGGAGATAACCCTCTGATCGCCCTTTTTCCTGCCACTCCTGACAATCATTTTCTAAATGACGGCGCAGACGGATTATTTCTCGGTTCTGTTCAATCAGTTGCCTGAGTAAAGTCCATTCCGTTAATAATGCTTCGTGGGCAACCTCCACAGTTTTTTCATGGGTGACAATCAACCGTCCATCTGCCAACTGTTTTACGACTCGATCCAACTGTTCTGGCGAATCTGCAAGTACCTGTAGCTGCTCCCGTTCTGCCCGTCGCCGTGTTACCTCCTGTCCTTCACCCAATTGCACCAGTTCCATCATGAGTTGACGCACCAAGGTGCGATCGGCATCAGAAAAAATTTCTTTATCAGAATAGATCTGAGCAGCTCGCTGTTGTAAAGCGCCCTGTACCCGTCCGATCGCCCGATACCCCTCCTGCGTCAACTGCTGTTCATCCCCTTTCTCAATGCATTGTTTCCACAACTCCGTTAGGGCATATTGCAGCAACGGTAACTCACCTGGCTGACCTACGACATCTTCAGCAATCTGAGACACCAATCCTGGCTCATAGGCTACCCCATGACGTGCAGCGGGTTGCTCGATCGCTTCCTCTAGCTCCGCCAGAGTTAACGGGGTCACCAAATAGGTAGAGGGTGGGTCAGTTGAGTTGATCAACTTCACCACTTCTATAAACTGGGTACAACGGTCTAGAAAATCTCCCCGAATGGCAATCAAAATCCGGGCATTCGGATTGTTGATTTCTTCTGATAGCCGGTGGATGAATTGCCGCTGCAGGGTCTCCTCCTGGCAGAGGGTAAACAATTCTTCAAACTGATCGACAAATAGTGCAAACGGTTGATTACGTTGATGTTGTCGGTTCAGAATCTCCTCCAGTACAAACGCTGGAGTCTGGCCGGGTGTGCAGCATTCCAGATCCCACTCGCGGCTTCCCGGTAAACGATCGCGCTGCAACTCTGGCAGCAAGCCTGCTTTAATCAGGGAGGACTTGCCACAGCCAGAAGGTCCGTATACTACCAAAAACCGACCTTTCATCAGGCGATCAAGCAGGTCTCGCACCGCTCTCTCTCGTCCATAAAAATAGTCTGCCTGCGTGATATCAAAGGCAGCGAGTCCAACATAGGGATTCTCTCGCCGGACGAGAGGAATAGGGATGGAAGCAGGAGGAGCAACTGGATACTTCACAACAGTGATAGCCTGTCCCCAGCCTAGATGCAGTGGTTCTAGATCCGACTGTCTCAGTTCCCGACTCAGGCAATCAAACAGGCGATCGCCGCTAATTAGTCCTATCTCATCAGCATTGTCGCGAGACAGTGCTTTGAGCAACGCTCCTGTGAAAACGCTATGGGGTTCTCGCCATCTTGCTATGGTTTTCTCAGAACTGCCACAGGCGGTAATAAAGTAGTAGTCTTTACTGGCACTAAACGCAGTTAATCGTTCAACTAAACAATGACGTTCTAGAAAATATCCACTGTGACAGCAATCTAACAATACAATTAAGCTATTCAAATTTGAACCAAGAATCAGTTGGTTAAAGTCACTCAAGGAAATTCCCCGACGCACCTCAAGCACCTGATGATCCTGCCATTCCACTGTAGAATCTGTTGTCACCAGATAGCCACTCTGTTGCTGCAAATAGCCCGTTGCCGTCATTCCGTGTCCTGTAAAATAGATGAGAGCTTCATTGCTTGAGGTTTGCTGTAGTAATAATTTTTGTAGTGCCTGACCTAATTGATTCCCAGTCACTGTTCCAGTCAATCGTGTGATCTTCTGAAACAAATTGGATTGCTCCAGAACCTGAGCAACCATCTGAGCATCAGTCACAGTTTTACTTAAGCTACGGGATGAGCTTTGATAATCGGAAATCCCCACTACTAAGGCATATCGTGCCATGAATGCCCCCTAGAAAAGCCCCCATTGCCGAGGCTAAACTTCAAAAGTTGGAACCACTCCTGAGAACTGGAAAATATTCCGCTCCCTGCCGAGCCAGGTCAACCTGAACGGTACGACTATGAGTATAGATGCAATGGCACTACCAATGAAATATGCTAGAGAACGTACAAATTTAGAATTCTGTCACAAGAATTCTTTCTCCCCATCCACCAGGATCAAGAACAATTCCCTTTGCAGATGAACCTACATTAGGTACTTGGGCATACATCTGAGCAGTATAATTTCCAGCACGTAACCCAACATACACACTCTTAGTGGATATTTCAGCTTGGAGATTTGTCAGTTTTAATGTGCCCTGAGAATCGTAATTGGGCGTTTTATTATCGAGTCTAATTTGAAACCTCACTCCATATCCGTTGTTGATAGAAGCGGCAAGACATTCACCTGAATACTCTAGCTCAATAGGCGTATAGTCTCTTGTTTTTACGACTTTAAAAGCAGGACCAACTGGATTCCAGTTCTGATCATTCAAATCATAAGACTTATCATTTAAACCTGAACTTTGAGTGTAAATAGGCATAATGCTCTCCTTATCGTTAAACTTTTTAGTTCAATACGGGCTTTATAAAAAGCAGAAGCCCGACACAACACCACAATAGATCGGCTAGCTGACGGATAAAGTCAGCGGTTACCGATCGCTCCCAATCCCTCAACGATCGCTGGTCACTCCGTTGCACTGACGGGTTAGTTTAGCGACGTACCGATCAACCTGCTCAATTAACTCTTTTATCTGCCACGTCTCCTCAAACTACTGTTTTCACCAACCATTAGGAACTTGTATAAGATTTCTATTTGAACTCTAACCAAAATCGCTTCCTGAGAAAATACGATGATCTGCGTATAGGATTATGAAAAAGTTGCAACACAAAGTTCTTCTCTCTGTTGCCCAGCAGACCTTTGTATTATCAGACCAGAAGCTAACGGCCAAGGTAAGCTGCTATATTTCCACGACTTGGCCCATGACAACTTTTAGTGCTCCGATGGCAGGGTCAGGATGTCTACCACTCGGGAGTTAATTGACACTTGGAATTCCGATTCTGTTGCAAAAAACTATTGAAGTACAAACGATTAACCTGTTCTAGACTCGATTCAGCACCAAGATCAAAAATTTGAGACACGACTTCTACTTGTACTTATACACAACTCTTTCAACATCCTGAACTTGCCCTTTATGAATCATATTCATCGCCTCGATTCCGCTTAAGGTTCGTCTAGCACTGTTGAAAGACTTAAATTCCAGCATCGGTTTGACGATGTGTTTGATACTTCGATGGTCCTACTCAATCAAGTTATTCAAGTATTTCACCTGCCTCAGTTGGATCTGGACTGACAGCATTTGGTCACTTTTTAGCCTTTCAATGCCGAGAATGGAACGGGATATAGTTCTGTGTGACCAGCCTGGGCATTTGAACTGGCAAAGTCGGCTTTACTGTACGATAAGCGGGTATTCATCATTGCTAACGGTGACCCCTTCGGGCAGAACTTAATTCAGGTGCTGATGTTTTCCCAATAGTAGGAAGTAAAAGTTCTATGAACTGGCGGGCAATCTGGCGCTGAACCAGGAATTGTGGTTGATTTAGGTGGTGAATCAATGGCTTGGAGAAGACCCTACCACCAGCCTGTTCAAAGAAACGGAGCGACAACGGTTCAAACCGATTACAGTTCAACCCCCGATTACCATCAGTTCTGAACTCGTGGCAACCTTGGACCATGCTTCTAAGCTCGATCGTTCACCTACGTTGATTAGAAACCTAATAGCCGATGGCGAGCAACAAGCCGAACTGTTTCTTACAGCAATTACATCTGCAAAAGCAACCTGAGTTTCCGATGGAAGATGCTCTCTATTCAACCTCTGCGGGTCGATTCCTCGCCACTCTGCGGCGTAGAATGCAGGAATGAGCAGGTTTCAAAATGAGAATTGCTAAATTCCCCAATTCTAGGAAGACTTTGAAGAATTAGTCTTTCCCTAAATTGGGGGCGGGGGCGAAGACAGTTGTCAAGTCTTGGTCAGTTGAGACTGGCTAATCTGGCTAATATTGCAGAGCTTTAAGCCGATGTTGCATTGAGTTACTTGTATGCACGGTGTAAGAAATACCTATGATATTCTTCAGTAAGAGGTTTTCCTGGGAGGTTGCCCCCTATGTTCAGGAACCGTGCTCAGTCCAGCTTTCTAACCCGCCTTGCGATCGCCCTTCTCTCCATCCCTGCTTTTAGCATTGCGATCGCGGTTCTTTCCGAGATCCCTGTCGCCCAGGCCCAGATTGTTCCGGATGCCACCCTGCCCGTCAACTCCCAGGTTGAGACGACAGGCAACACCAGCACGATCACGAGGGGCACGGAGCGGGGGGTAAACCTGTATCACAGCTTCCGAGAGTTTTCTGTTCCCACGGGGGGAGAAGCCTATTTCAACAATGCAGTGCGGATTCAAAACATTTTGACGCGGGTGACTGGCACCTCGATTTCTAATATTGATGGCTTGCTGCGGACGAATGGCACGGCTAATCTGTTTTTCCTGAATCCGAATGGGATTGTGTTTGGCCCTAATGCCCGTTTGAATATCGGTGGTTCATTTGTAGCCACGACGGCAACCAGTTTCAAGTTTCTGGATGGTAGCGAGTTTAGTGCCATCAATCCTCAGGAACCGCCGTTGTTGACGATCGATATCACGCCGGGGTTGCAGTATAGTGCCAGTAATCCCGGTGCAACGATCGCCAATCAGGGCATTCTCACGGCAGGGCAGGATTTGATGCTGGTCGGTGATCAGTTAGTGCTGCAGGGGCAGGTACAGGCAGGACGAGATTTGACCTTGCAGGGCAATCAATCCATTTCTGTGGCTGATGGTAGTGCCCTCTTGTCTGGAAGAGATACTATTGTTCGTTCACCCATCCGATTACTGGGTAATGCCAGCTACACCACTGGTGGTTATTTTCAAACCGAAACTCTAGACAATGCGTTGGTGGAGTTTCTGAATCCTCATCAGGCGAGGATTATGGCTGATGGGGATGTCACGCTGGCTGACTACGCTGGCCCACCGTTATATATCCTGGCTGGTGGCAAAGTAGCAACGGGAAACATCACGATTAATACCATCGATACAGGCACTACTGGCCCCAAAACTATTTCTAATGGACAGGGGGGAACCCAAACTATCACCGTAAATAGCAATCCAAATGGGGCTGTAGACATTCGTGCAGGTGTAGATTGGAGTTTATTTCCGGGTGACCTTCCTGGGAATCAAAATTCCAGTACCATAATTCCCACTTTCGCATCTCTGCCAGCAACGGAGGCAGATGTTACAGTTGGACCGATTATAAACCATGGTAGAAATGTCTTTCTCACTAATCTGTATCAACCTTGGTCTAATTTGGCAGGAGACATTACCTTTGGCTGGCAGATTGACACCTCTAACGATACAGGAGGCAATGGTGGTTCAATCGAACTAACAGCAAAGGGGGACATCACAGGTGCGGAATCATTTATCTCGCTTGAGTCATCCTCGTACTCAGACTTAGGTAATGCTGGCAACGGAGGGGCGATTTCCTTTGCCACTAACTCCGGCAATATCACCCTCTCAGGCTTATTACAGTCGCAGTCGCAGTCCTTAGGATTGGGTAATACTGGCAACGGAGGGGCGGTTTCCTTCGCTACCAACTCCGGTAATATTGCCCTCTCAGGCATATTGGAGTCGGCCTCGCTCTCAGACTCGGGTAATGCTGGCAACGGAGGGGCGATTTCCTTCGCCACCAACTCCGGTAATATCACCCTAACGATGATCTTATCCTCGGCTTCAGCCTCGCTCTTCGGATCGGGTAATGCTGGCAACGGAGGGGCGATTTCCTTCGCCACCAACTCCGGCGATATCACTCTTTCTTTTTACTCGGCTACGGCCTCGCTCTCAGACTCGGGTAATGCTGGCAACGGGGGGGCGATTTCCTTCGCCACCAACTCCGGCGATATCAGCCTGACGAATGCGGACTCGTACTCGGTCTCGCGCTCGGTTTCAGGCAATGCTGGCAACGGAGGAGCGATTTCCCTCACCTCTCACACCGGCAACATTACCTTAGACCACTCGGACTTGAACTCGGACTCGGACTCAGAGTCAGGTACAGCCGGGGATGGGGGAGAAATCAGTTTAAGGGCAGGTGGTATGATTTCTGGCAGTTCTTCCACCTTAAATTCGTTTTCTGTTTCTCAAGGAGGAGATTCAGGGGAGGGGGGCAATGTCATGCTGGAGGCAGGGAGTAGCATTTCTGGATTAACCTTTATCACCGTTTCGTCGGGTGGTCAGTCCGGAGATGTGCAGATCCGTGGTTCTGGCAACTTGCTGATTGATTCCCTCAACGTCCAGACGGCTCAAACTGTAAACGTCTGTTTCCATCCTCCTTGCTCCAGACCTGAAGACCTTACACCAATTTCCCTGAATGGCAGAAGTCAGGCTGGCAATGTGACCGTAGACAGTACAGGGAATCTTACTTTTCTCAATAGTGTGATCCAGAGTGATACTCTCGGTACTAATCCTGCTGGAAATATTTCCATTACTAGTCCCGGTATTGTCAATTTCAACAACAGCCAGATTACCAGCAACACCTCTGGCAGTGGTAATGCCGGAGATATTACCATCAATGCTCCCATCGTTAACGTCACGGCTAACTCCCAAATTCGAGCGGAAACCGCAGAAGGCAGCAGTGGCAGAGGCGGCAACATCACCGTGACTGCCCCCACAGCCGTAGACCTGACCCGCATTGCCGATGACAGTCCGGTGGTCTCGGTGGAAAGCAGTGGCGCAGGCAGGGCAGGAAACATCACCCTCAATACACCCCAACTTACCCTCTCCGATGCGGCTCGTATCACCGCCACCGCCACTGCAACTTCCACCAATCAGGAAGGGGGTGGCAGCATCACCCTCAATGCGTCTAATCTTTATCTCGCTGGTACGGTTGGGGTCTTCGCTGAAACTCAGGGGCAAACCCCAGCAGGAAACCTCAGCTTCCATCCCTACAACAATCAGCCTGACCTGAATATCACCCTTACGCCTAACTCCCAAATTTCCGCCTCCACTTCTGGCAGTGGCAACGGCGGCGACCTGATTGCAACGGCTCCCGAAGCGATCACGATTGCGGGACCTGGCCGATTAGCGGTAGAAGCCCAGGTGGGTAGCACAGGCAATGCTGGAAATATGAGCTTCACCACCCGCCATCTCACCCTGGCCGATGGAGTCCAGGTATCCGCTGCTACAGCGGGCACGGGTAGAGCTGGGGACATTGGGATCACCGCCGAAACAGCTACCCTGCGGAACGGTGCCACCCTATCCACCAGTACGACCAGCCCCGGCAATGCGGGCAATATTTTGATCAACGCGCCGCTCCTGACCATTGCGGGGGATGCCAAGATTCTGGCTGAAACCAGCGGCAGTGGTCGCGGCGGCAACATTACGGTCAATGCCCCTACAGCGGTCAACCTGAACCGGATCGCAGATCACGTTCCCGTGCTGTCGGTTGAAACCAGTGGGGCAGGGCGTGCTGGCGATATTTTAATCAACACCCCCAGTTTAGTTCTGACCGATCGCGCCCGCATCACCGCCACCGCCACCGCCACATCTACCAACACCGAAGGCGGCGGCAGTATTATCCTGAATGCCTCTAACCTTTATCTGGCAGGGATTGTGGGTGTGTTTGCCGAAACCCAGGGACAGGCTCCGGCGGGCAACCTCAGCCTCAATCCCTACATCAATCAAGCGAACCTGAAGATTGCCCTCACCCCCAATTCCCAGATCTCTGCCTCTACTTCGGGGAGTGGTAATGGTGGCGATTTAATGGTGACGGCTCCTGACTCGATCGCCATTGTCGGCCCTGGAAAGCTAGCGGTCGAAACCAGCAGCATGGGCAATGCTGGGAACATGACTTTCACTACCCGCCGATTAATCTTGCGGGATGGGGTACAACTCTCTGCCTCTACCTCCAGCAGTGGCAGAGCCGGAAATATTGACATCAACGCTGACACCGTGGATCTGAGTGGCAGGGCAAGAGTCTCGACCACCACCTCCAGCAGTGGTCAGGCAGGCAATATCACGATCGCTGTCAGCGATCGATTTGCCTTACGAGGAACGGGAAGCGGTTTCAATGACCTGAATGATACAGGCATTTACGCCGGAACGACCGCCGGGTCTACAGGCAACGGGGGCAGTATTCGCATTGCCGCCCAACCGCGAACCCGTCCCGCTATCAGCCTCCGAGATGGAGCCAAAATTGCCGTCAATAGTGAAGGTGAAGGCAATGGCGGCGATATTGAACTGAGCACTCCCGGCAGAATTACCTTAGATCGCCGTGCCTTTATCAACGCCACCACCGACAGTGGCAAAGGCGGCAACATTACGATCGACCCGGACATCATCCTATTGCGTCGTAATAGCCAGATTTCCACCAGTGCGGGTAAAAATCGCGGTGGGGGAGATGGTGGCAACATCACGATCGACACTCAATTCCTGATCGCAACGTTGTGGGAAAACAGCGACATCACTGCTAACGCTTACTCCGGTAGTGGGGGAAATATTCGCATCACGGCGAACGGCATTTTCGGCTTTTTCAAAGCTCCCGCTGGCACGCTGGATACCCCCTTCAGTGATATCGCCGCCAGTTCTCAACTGGGGATTAATGGCACCATCACTCTGAATGTGCTGAGTCCAGACCCGAGCAAGGGTCTAAATGCACTGAATCTGGGATTTGTGGATGGGTCACAACTGATGACCCAGAGTTGTGTCACTGGCAAATGGCAAACCCTGAATCAGAACCGCTTTGTGATTACAGGACGCAGTGGACTTCCTGCCAGTCCTGAAGATGTCTTTCGCGATCCCGAAATTCTCACCGAACTGGGTCTGTCCCCAACCACGGATACGGTGGCCAATCGTCCTATTTTTCCCCCTCCTACCCCGATCTCTGCCGACATCAGCGCAGCCCAGGGTTGGGTCGTAGCCCCCGATAGCACCATCTTTCGGGTCACCGAATCCGCTGCCCCACCTTACTCCCCCCCTCAGTTTTTCCATGTGTCCTGTCCTTAGCTCATGGTTTAGCTGCTGCCCCCAACTAGAAACTAGCCATGTTCCTGTCTCGCCTCCGTCCAGTCCAGCGCTTATGGTCATTCCTGGGTTTAGGGATGGCGACCCTGCTGCTGATCCTGGCTCTCAGTCTGCATCCCATTCCTGGTGTCGCTCAACAAATTCCTGGCGATCGCCCCACCCCAACCCGTAGTCCCCAACCTGCTCCTGATCTGGTGCAGCAGGGCAAAACGGCTTACCAACAAGGGCAACTGAACCAAGCCATAACCCTCTGGCAACAGGCTGCTGCCACTTTCGCCGCCCAGGGCGATCGCCTGCATCAAGCCATGACCCTCAGTTATCTGGCTCAGGCTCATCAGCAATCTGGAGACTGGGACAATGCCAGAACCGCGATCGCCCAAAGCCTGGAACTATTGCGGCAACCCAACCAGGGAACTAGAAGCGAGCGACTGCGGATTCTGGCAGAAGCCCAAACTATCCAGGGGAGCCTGCAACTAGATCAGGGACAGGCAACGGCAGCCTTGACCAGTTGGCAGCAAGCTGCTGATGCCTTTCAACAAGCCGGCGATCGGTCAGGAGTAATCCGCAGTCAAATCAACCAGTCTCAGGCATTGGTCATCCTGGGATTGTACAAACGCGCCAATCAACTGCTAGAACCGCTCTATACCCAACTGCCGCCGGAAGCCCCCCTGCAACTAGCGATTCTGCTCAACTATGGCGAAACTCTACGGTTGATTGGGCACCTGCAATCGGATGAATTGCAGCCATCCCCCAGTTCGGAAGCCGTTCTGCAACAAGGGCTGACCCTGGCCCAGAAACTACAGTCTCCTGTAGAGATCACCCGATCGCAAATTAGTCTGGGCAATACCTATCGCGCCATTTATGACCAGAAAAAACGGCTCCAACCCAATCCCTGCCCTGATCCACAGGTACTATCCTACCAGCACCAAGCCCTGCAAGCCTATCAAACGGCAGCCGCAACCACAACTGTCTCAGCCAGCAAAATTCAGGCTTTGCTGAATCAACAAAGTCTGCTCTTAGGCAGTCCAGCTGACCACGAAACCCTCGGTAGCCAACCCGCCCAGGTCGTTGCCACGATCGCCACCCAGATCCAACCCGACCTGGATCGCCTGCCCTTGAATCGCACCTCCCTTTATGCCCGGATTCAACTAGCCTACAATCTGCTCCAGATTGGCAACCGTCAGCCAGCCATACCCCTGCTGCAAACCGCGATCGACCAGGCGGCACAGTTAGGCGATCGAGCAGCCCAATCCTATGCCCTGGGTTATCTTGCCCAGGCTTATATCCAACCACGGCAGACCGGAAATGATCCGCAACTGATGGCTCAGGCGTTAACCCTGACCACCCAGGCGTTGCAACTGACCAGAGAACTCAATACTCCCGAAATTGCCTACCGCTGGCTGTGGCAGTTGGGTCGGCTGGAGCGGGACACCCATCCAGAACGTGCTCTGCAAAGCTATCGGATGGCTTACCAAACGCTGCAATCCTTTCGCACCAACCTGGCACCAGATAATCCAGATTTACAATTCTCCTTCCGGGAGAATACCGTCGATCATGTCTACCGGGAATTTGTGGATTTGCTGCTACAGTCCGAGTCTGGAAAAACCAAAGCCCAGTCATCTGACCCAGAAGCGGCACATCTGCAGGAAGCCCGTCAGGTGATTCAAGACCTGCAAAGTGCTGAACTCTCTAACTTCTTGCAAGAACCCTGTGCCCTCAGCAACATTGAAGCGATCGACAAGCGAGTCGATCAACCAGGCTCCTTCACCGCCACGCTCTATCCAATTCTGTTACCCGATCGCATCGAAGTAATTGCTAAATTCCCTAACAGACCGTTATTCCATTACGCCTATCCGATTTCCGAAACAGAAGCGCGTCAGAAGATGGCTAAATTTCAATTCGATTTACAGTTACCTTACACCTTTGATCAGGTGAAACAGGAAGGGCAGGAAATTTACCGATGGCTGATGAATTCAGCGGTGCAAGCCGAATTAGAGCAAGCCAACATTAACACGATCGTCTTCTCCCCGGATGGCCCTTTACGTAACATTCCAATGGCGGCGCTGCATGATGGTAGCGGTTATCTAATTGAAAAGTACGCGGTTGCCGTCACCTTAGATCTGGTTGTCACCGATCCCAAATCCCTCCCCAGCACTCGCCTCAACGTGTTAGCCGCCAGCCTCGCGGAACCGCCCCAGCAGAAAACCAAATTCAGATTTGCCAAATTACCCTATGTGGATGCAGAGGTGGATGCCATCCAGAAACTGCCAGGAATTGCCGTGACTCCCATTCAGGGTCAGCAATTTACGCGGGATGGATTCAATCAGAAATTTAATGGGTCTCCCTTTCAAATTGTGCATATTGCGACCCACGGACAGTTTAGTTCCAACCCAGCAGAAACCTTCATTCTCACGGCTGCCAGTTCTGCGAATGGTCCGTTGTCGGACGGTAAAGTCCGGTTGCAGGATTTTGATGCCATGTTCCGCACTCGCGTTCTCAACCGCCCCGATGCGATCGAACTGCTGATCCTGAGTGCCTGTGAAACGGCTTCTGGAGACGATCGAGCCACTTTGGGAATTGCCGGAACCGCCGTTCGCGCCGGAGCCAGAAGTGCGATCGCTTCCCTCTGGAGCCTGGATGATGCATCCAGCCAAACCCTGATTGCCACCTTTTACAAGACAATTACTCAACCCCAGACCAGTCGTGCAGCAGCCCTGCGTCAGGCCCAACTGGCATTATTACAGGCAGATGATGATGCCTACGCTCACCCCCGTTACTGGGCACCATTTCTACTTGTCGGTAACTGGCTCTAATCATCGCTATCTGTGTTCTGCTCATCCCCACTGAATTTCCTCCGGAGACTGTGCATGTCTGACCAACTGCTTTATTTCAACGGTATTAATGGTGTGACTGGAGGCTATCTTTTACCACCGATGCCTCTTGAGCAAGTTGCCGAAATGGCTCAGGGCGAAGAGTTTGACCCAGCACACTTAAAAGAACTGCAGCGCAAAGATCGCCACGTTAAAGGGATAGAGCCAGACTTTGCCCCGATCGAGGGAGTAGATCCCAAAAATCTCGCTGAAACTGGTTGGGGTATCATCTTTGCCTTTGATCCAGAGACGAAAGGCCCCAGTCCGGCGATTAAAGCAGCACTACGGGAATTGCTGGAGCATCGCCACAGCCAAGCCACTCAGAACAACGAAAAATACTATCAGGAATACATCTATCGCCCCGGTGAGTCAAAAAATCAGTTTTTAGCCCGGTATGGGGTGGGACCAGGACCTGCTGATCCAGACAAAATGCCCTATTACCTGCTGATTGTAGGCGATCCAGAAACCATTCCCTATCGGTTTCAGTATCAGTTGGATGTGCAATATGCGGTAGGGCGGATTGACTTCAGCACCCTAGAAGAGTACGCCCGCTATGCCCACAGTGTGGTCGCCGCCGAGACGAGTCCATTTTCCCTGCCACGCCGTGCTAGTTTCTTTGGGGTATGCAATCCAGATGATCAAGCCACCCATCTGAGTGCAGCCCATCTAGTGCAACCCTTGGCGGAATGGATGCTCCAGGATCAACCGGGCTGGGAGGTGCAATCTATCTTGCGGGAAGCCGCCACCAAGTCCCGATTAGCGGAGGTGCTGGGAGGGAGTGCCACCCCTGGATTGCTGTTTACCGCCAGTCATGGCATGGGATTTCCCAGCGGCGATCGTCACCAAATTCCCCATCAAGGTGCCTTGCTGTGTCAGGAGTGGCCGGGACCCCAGTGGCGTCATGCCATTCCAGAGGACTTCTACTTCTGTGCAGAGGATGTGGGGGAAGCCGCGCGATTACTGGGCTTAATTGTCTTTCACTTCGCCTGTTACGGTGCGGGCACTCCCCGGTTTGACGAGTTTACCCATTGTAGTAACAGTGCAGAACGGGCCGCGATCGCGCCCCAGGCTTTTGTCGCTCGTCTGCCCCAACGCCTGCTCAGCCATCCTAAAGGGGGGGCATTAGCGGTAATTGGTCATATCGAACGCGCCTGGGGCTATTCGTTTTCCTGGGCAGATATTCGTGGCTTAGGACAATCTCGGCGGCAATTGGCTGTTTTTCAAAGTACCTTAAAGCGTTTGCTAGAAGGGCATCCAGTGGGATCGGCAGTAGAATATTTCAACGAACGCTATGCTGAATTGTCCTCCGATTTGAGCAGCGAGTTACAAGAGATCAAGTACGGACAAGATGCGGATGCGTTGACTTTAGCAGGGATGTGGACTGCCAATAATGATGCTCGCAATTACGCCATCATTGGTGATCCTGCTGTGCGATTGATGGTGGGAACTCAGCCTTCTAACACCTTGGAACGTCTCACGATTGAACCTCTAGTTCTATTGACTGCACCATCCCCAAAAGAGTTTGCCAAGGAGCCTGTAAACATGATTGAAAAGATCATAATGTCTGAGTCTACAACGTCTGAATCGACAGTGCAGGATTATGGCTTATTTGATGCTCTGTCATTAAAGCAAACTCAGGAACGCTTGATGGCTACGTTGCAACAGTTCTCCGATCGCTTGGGGAAATCCCTGCAAAGTGCGATCGATGAAACCTCTAGCCTGGATGTTGGCACTTACACCAGCGAGGATCTGAACAAGGTACGGTACAATCCCGTGACTAAGCAATTTGAGGGGTCTGCAAAACTTCAAGTGCTGACTCGAATTAATCTGGATGGAGATACTTTTACCTGTTTTCAAGAGAAAGATGGCAAGGTGGATGAGGCTCTGGGGAAAATCCACCAGAACGCTGTCACGCAGGCGCAGGCCCATCATTCTGAACTGCTTAAGCTCACGGTTTCCACTGTTACTGACCTGTTGAAACTGTTTAAGGTGGTGTAATTTTGAGTCGGAGTCAACCCTCTCCTGTGTTTCAACTGTTTGACTCCATCCTAGCGGCGACCACTCCAGAGATCGTCAATGTATGGGTGACCTGTCCTGGAACGACGTACTCAGAGGTCGTTTTGGCAAACTCTTTGGCATCTCAAGAATTCCAGGGATCTGAGCCGTTGGCATCAGTGTCATTCGATGCTGAGACGATGAATTCAGAGGTTGCTGTAGCTATCCCTGTGTGGCGCGCCAATTTCCCGGCGGATTTCAGCCAAGCAACTTCATACCTGACTGAGAGTGAAGCCAGTCTCTGCCAATCTCAACAAGCCTTAGAGTCTGCTATGGATCGAATTCAACGGCTGGTTCACTGCATCGATTCTCAGTCTGGTCTATCCTTTGCACTGAACTCTGTTGCTACAGGGCAACCCCAACCGGAACGGGAATTACTGGCAACATTGCAGCAGATGCAAAACCCAGAGATCCCAGTCAGCTTCGGTCTTGGGGAAGAAATTGCTGGTTTTTCCCACCAGGTCGTTGAGCAGTTTCAGGCCGTTGTGGAGCGATCGCTGCAAGTCATTGCCCATTATGCCTGGATCGAAACTCAGGTCGAGGGACGTACCCTGGCGCGAACATCTGTGGGGTGGTTAGGAAATGCCAATAGCATCTGGCAAACAGGATTGACGGCTGCCCAGGTCAGTCTGCACCAACGCACCGTGATTTTAGCTCTGGCATCCAGGGATACGGTATTGCAAATTTTCGGTGTCACCGTGCAAACGGCGTTGAAATTGTCTGTTCTTGCCAGTGTGCCGGGTGGGTTAATCCTGATGTTGCCAGTGGCATGGAAGTTCATCGATCAGGTCATGACTCAATTTAGGGAAGTTAGTCCATGAGTACCTTTGAAATTGCTCTCCAGCGGCAGTTTGAGGATGCCTGGCCGATTGTGGTCAAAATTAAGTCTATTGATGGGCTAACTACCCATGCAGCAGGCACGTTTCGCCTCAGTGCCGATGATTTTACAGAGCTAATCGAATTACAGGAGAACCCTGAAGCCTATGGCATCCTCTTGGGCAAACGGCTGTTTCGTGAAGAGATCCGGGATACTCTCATCTCCGCTCGTAGTCAGACGACTGGCTATCTCCGGGTGTTGCTCTCCCTGGAAGTAGACAAACAAGATCGGTTGCGCACTCTGCATTGGGAATGGCTTTGCGACCCGGTTGAATCTGGCGGCTGGAATTACCTGGCACTGGATCAAAAGTTACCCTTTTCCCAATATATTCCAACGCATATCGATCGCCGCTTTCCTCCCATTGGACGGCGGGATCTACGGGCACTCATCCTGGTCGCCTCTCCAGAAGATTCACAGCGGTTTAAATTAGCCCCGTTTAATGTCGCAACCACGATCGCTGGGGTGCAAGCATCTCTGGGAAAAATTCCCTGTGATGTCCTGGCAAACCATGTAAAGGAAGCGATCGCGGCTCCTACCCTGGATAACCTCTGTGAGCAATTAGCCAATGCACAACGCCCCTATACTCTGCTGCATATTGTCTGCCACGGCAGGCTGATGACCGCTATTGAGGGCGATACGGTTCTCTACTGGGCAACGGCCAGCAATCAGGTAGAGCCAATTCCTGCAAAAACCTTACTGAGACGGCTGTATCAGCTTGGTGGAAAAAATGGCTTGCCCCATCTGATCTTTCTCTCCACCTGCGAAAGCGCTGACCCTAGAGCTGAAGGAGCCTTGGGTGGATTAGCCCAACGGCTAGTTCGAGACCTCGGTGTGCCTGCGGTAGTGGCGATGACCCGTAGAATCAGTGTGGAAACGGCGTTAACTCTGGGTCAGCGATTTTATCAGCGGTTGAGAGAATCCGGTGAAGTAGACCTGGCACTCCAGGCGGCAACCGTCGGTCTGGCCAGTCGTTCAGATGTGGTTGTTCCTGCCCTGTTCAGCCGTTTAGGGGAGCGACCTCTATTCAGCGATCGCCTGGAAGGCCGTGAGCTGACGGATGCAGAAATTGAGTTTGGCATTGCAGAGTTTGGCAAGCTGATCGACGATCGGGCTCCCAACGCCACTAAGCTGAGAGAAAGTCTCAATCTCCAGGTGCAAGTCTTAGCAACCTTTCGGGGAGCCACATCCAGTCCTGGATTGACCCAACGCCAGCAAGCCTTGAAAGAACTCAACTATCTCTGCGAACAAGTTCTGGAAATTAGCTTTGATGCCCTGGCTGCTCTGGGTAAGGAACCGCCGCCCTATCAAGCAGAATGCCCGTTTCCTGGCTTATCCTCCTTTGCAGCAGCAGCATACCACCGCTTCTTTTTTGGTAGAGATGAGTTAGTTAAGTCGCTGCAAAAAGAGCTGGTGAAAGCCAACTTCCTGGCAGTGTTAGGTCCTTCTGGCAGTGGCAAGTCTTCCATCGTATTAGCCGGGTTAATTCCCCAACTCCAACGCCAGGAGCCATCTCTCAATTTAGCCTATTTAACTCCAGGTAGCGAACCTCTGGAGCAACTGGAAGCTAGCCAGGTTGGTATTTCCGGTGAACCCACTGTGTTTGTGATCGATCAATTTGAGGAACTGTTTACTCTCTGTACTGATGAAGCTAAACGTAATGAGTTCATCGATCGCCTGCTCAATCTGGCACAGGGGCAGAAAGTCATTCTCACATTGCGAACGGATTTTCTAGGCGAGTGTACTCGTTACCGAAAATTGAGTCAGCGGATCGAAGAGCGCCAAAAACTGATTGGCCCAATGACAGCGGCAGAATTGGGCAGAGCTATGAAAATGCAGGCAGATCAGGTGTTGCTGGAATTTGAAGCAGGCTTGAGTAATGCCATTCTGGCTGAAGTGGAGGATGAACCGGGCGCCATGCCCTTACTGCAATATGCTCTACAGGAGTTATGGAATCGCCGCCGGGGAAGATGGTTGTGTTATGAGGAATACGAGGCGATCGGGGGAATGCAGCAGGCGATCGCTACCACTGCAAATCAGTTCTACAACAATCTGTCAGCCCAGGAACAGCAACAGATCAGGCATATCTTTGAGCAATTAACCCGCATTGATGAAGAATTTGAGCCATCCAATCAGGATGATCAACCCAGAGATACTCGCAGGCGAGTCACTGTGAATCAATTAGTGACTGAAACGGGTGACCTGAATCAAACTAAAAATCTGATCGCGAAATTAGCCAATGCTCGTCTCGTCATTACCAGAGACAATGAAGTGGAAGTTGCCCACGAAGCCTTAATTCAACACTGGCCCCTATTACAACGATGGCTAACTGAAAGTAGACCCCGGCTTAAACTGCAACAGCAACTTCGTTCCACGATTAAACGCTGGCAGGAAAGCCAGGATGACGGAGAATTGCTGCGCGGTGGTTTATTGCAAACCGCTAGCGCTGATCTAGAGGCTACACCCGCTGCCTTCAGCCAGGATGAAAAAGCCTTTATTCGAGCGAGTCAGGAGTTGCCCCGCCGTAAGCCCAAGCTGCCTGCCGTCTTGCAAGCCAGTTTTGCCGTAACCGCCTTCGTTACCGTGATCCGCATTTTTGGACTTATGCAACCATTAGAATTGGCGGCTTATGATCAGATGATGCGACTGAAGCCTGGGGAAGCCAAGGATGAGAGACTGTTAATTGTTGCCGTTAATGATCAGGATATTCTAGAGCAGTCCAAACGCAATGAGCCAGGAGTAGGAGTGATCAAAGATCCCTCCCTACAAAAGCTGCTCCAGAAATTGCAACAGTATAAGCCTCGTGTGATTGGGTTAGATGTACTCCGTGATGCTCCAGATGATCCATCAACCCAGTTAGACCAGTGGCTCAAGTTGTTAACAGCGCACAGAATTCTGGTTGGCATCTGCACATCACCGGAAGGCACCGTCATAGGGCAGGGGGGCCGTTATCCGGTTGCCCTCTCCTTAGACCAGATAAAGGATAGTATAGGCTTCAGCAACTTTTTAGCGGGTGATAACGAAAACAATCGGCTGCAACCTTTGCTTAACCCCATTGTAGAAGACAAAATTTGTCCAACTGAGCAATCGTTTAGCTTTGCGATCGCCCGTCACTATCTAGAAGCTAGGGGGATATCCTATCAACCACCCCTTACCCAGGAACATCAATATACGGGGGATTTGAAATTGGGTGAGACTCCGATTAAACGACGTACAGGTCTGACAGCAGGCTATCAGGGAGATTTGAGTGAGCCGCCCACCTACCAGATATTTCTGAATTACCGTTCCTACCAAGGAGACATCAATAATTTTGCTGAACGAGTCAGTCTGCAAGAAGTCCTGACTGACAAGCTTTCTGAGCAACAGGTCAAAGATAAAATTGTGATGATTGGAATTGATAGTGAGTTTAGTGCTCCGGATGTTGTATTCACAGCCTTTGGCAAGAGGTCAGGTCCCATTGTGCAAGCGCAGATGGTCAGCCAGATTGTCAGTGCAGTTGTGGATCAACGCCCTTTGATCTGGTGGTGGCCTGTCTGGGCGGATATACTCTGGATTGGGATATGGGCTACAGCAGGTGGGCTGATTGTTTGGTGGTTTCACCAACCCCTGCATTGGGTTATGGGTGCAGTATCCCTCATCAGCCTTACGGGAATCTGTTATATCATTTTCACCTCTCAAAGTGGCTGGATACCCCTTGTCCCACCGTTCTTTGCTTTAATCAGTGCGGCAGGTATTGTCGCATTCATCACCTTCAAACTGCGACAGGGCAATTCTCGAAAAAAGAGCAATAGGGCTAAAAAGCTGGTATTTATCTTCCCTCATTCCAGTAAAACACCCTCATCCTAGCCCTCTTCTAATCAGAGCCACCGTTACATCAATCGTCAATCTCTCGTTTAGAGTTTAGATATGCTTCATTTCAAGTCATTTTATACTCAGTTAATTGCCTGGATTAGTATTTTTCTATATAGCATTACTTTTTTTCTATCCAGTTTCGTGACGTGGGTACCACCTGCCGAAGCCAGTTGTTACTTTATCTTTTTCTGCTCGAACAGCAAGAGTAGTTTTAGAAGTAAAGGAGGGGTACGACGAGGTCCTTGTGCGACGGAAGAATTTACATCTATAGTAGCCCTTGCTCCTGAGAAAAAGTTGAAGTCAGCCCTCGGCTCTAGGAAAAAAGTGGCATCAACTGTTCAGGACTATCCAACTTTCTGGTTCTATCTTCCTCCCTACCAGAACTCCATCCAATCAGTAGAGTTTGTCTTGTTAGATGAAGGCAGACATTTGTTTCAAGAGCCTATTTACGCCCAGTTACCTCAGAATTCAAGTGGGATGATTGCTGGATTAACTCTTCTAAACAGAGGCAAAGCTTTAGAAGTGGGTAAACAATATAGTTGGTATTTCTCAATCCTATGCGATCCTTACAAGCCATCCAGAAATCCTGAGCTAACTGGACAGATTCAACGAGTGCTTCCAAGTACACTGATCGTTTCTAACAAGCCAGATTATCTTGTCTACGACAATACTTATACAGGGCAAGAGGGCATTGAGAGCGTTGTCTTTTATGACACAGTAACCCAGTTGATCGAGAAACGTAGTAGCTATTTATCAGACTGGAGTACTTTACTAAGCAATGCAGAAATCCCCGATTCTGCTAAACCTGTGAAATTAGACATTCTGGATAGCTCCCCAGAACACTGCAGCTTCCCAAGTTGAAGTACCGCTAAATTTTCAGGAGCGCAACCTTCGAGCCGTCTTCGCGAAACGCGACATCTAATACCCAATGCAATTGATTCTCAATCCCTCAATGACCTCGCACAACTTCAATAAATCGTTGTGCACTCAGCGGTAAACTCATGAGGAAATAGCGTTTCTCTGTTGTTGTCTTTACACTGACCGTCCGTTGCGACTCAATACAACCAATTACTTATTAAACGACAATGCAGATGGGCTCTTCCCAACTTTTGATGCTGGTGGCGAAATATTACTTAATCTAACTGAGCCATTAGTTTTACAAACCGAGAAGTTCGAGTTGCAGCCCGTGGTAGATCGGATAACCAGTTGAAAATTCGCTTAAAGTTGATGGCTGTTGCCGTCATCAGATGTTGCAGATGGGTTTTGGCTAGCCCAACATATCGAGCGCGTCGTAGACCATGAGCACGCACCCCCTCTGAAAGTGTTCCTTCAATTCCAGCCCGACGGGCATATTCTGTTTGATAGTCTAGCGTAGCCGCTTGCTGTCTAGCGGTTTGCAGTGCTTTGTACTGCGCTTCAGGACGGAGGGTAAGGACTCTTATAAAAATAAGTTGCGTAACTTTCCCCTTTTCCCCTGGGTGAAATCGTTAGGCTAGATAGAGTGGCGTTCTAGTTGCACCATGGTTCCTGATTCAGTAGTCAAGCAAATTGAACATAAATATCAACACCTTAGCCCCTTCTTGAATGAGCGTAGCCGTCGGTTATGGGCTGCAACGGAAGCAGAAGCGTTGGGGTACGGTGGCATCGTTGCCCTCCATCGTGCCACTGGACTGAGCCAAAATACGATTCGTGCAGGACTCAAAGAATTGGGTGGTGAATCAACAGAGTTGCTTACGTCTGAACACATTCGCCAAGCGGGAGGTGGACGCAAACGAGTCGAAGCGCGAGACCCTCTGATTTTAGAAGCGTTGGACCGTTTAGTCGAACCCACCACTCGAGGAGAACCCGAATGTCCTTTGCGCTGGACGTGCAAGAGTGTCAATCAATTGGCAGATGCTTTGCAGGAGCAAGGGTATACCATTTGTGCCATGACGGTGTACACGCTGTTGGTAGAAATGGGCTACTCGTTGCAGAGCAACCGCAAGACCCAGGAAGGCAAGCAACATCCGGACCGAGATAGCCAGTTTAACCACATTGCTCGGCAGGTGGAAGTGTTTCAACGGCAGCACCGTCCGGTGATCTCGATTAATACCAAGAAGAAGGAGAACCTGGGTCAATTCAAAAATGGGGGACAGGAATGGCAACCGAAAGGTGAACCAACTGCTGTCAAGACCCATGATTTTCCTGACAAAGCCCAGGGTAAAGCCATTCCCTATGGCATTTATGACCTGACTCATAACCAAGGGTGGGTGAATGTTGGCATTGACCATGACACTGCAGAGTTTGCGGTTGAATCGATTCGCTGCTGGTGGCAGCACCTCGGACAAGCCCAATATCGCCGCAGCAAGCATCTGTTAATTACGGCAGACTGTGGGGGAAGTAATGGTTATCGCAATCGGTTGTGGAAGCTCAAACTGCAGGAGTTTGCAGATGAAACGGGCTTGACATTGTGCAAAATCGCACAAAGTTCGGCAGGTGATTCTCACTGAACTTCGGCGGGTGATTCTCACAAACCTCGGCACCCCATTCCCAACGAACTTCGGCAGGTAATTCTCACAAACTTCGGCACCCCCTTTACACTCGCTGTCAACGACAAGCGGAGGTAGCGGGGATATGAAACGGAAGCAACAAGGAGGATTACTGCCTGTGGCAAAATTTCGAGAGATCTTGCGACTTCACGATCTGGGCTATAGCCAGTGCCAGATCGCCCAAAGCTGTGCGGTGGCACGCTCAACCGTGCAAGATTACATTCGTCGCGCCACTGCCAAGAACCTGAGTTATACCGAGTTGACCCAGTTGAGTGACAGTGAGGCGCAAGCGGCGCTGGGCAAAGGAAGACAGAACCCCGAACAGCGGGCGGAACCGATTGACTTTAGTGCGGTAGATGCCCAATTACAGCATAAAGGCGTGACGCTAGCTCTGCTGTGGCAGGAGGGACTGGACAAAGGACAATGGAACTGTAGCTACGCCACTTTTTGCCGCTGGTACAACCAGTGGCGGGTGCGGCACCAGTTGTCGATGCGGCAGGTGTACAAGGGAGGTGACAAGCTATTTGTGGACTACTGCGGGCTGACGGTGCCCATGCAGGACAAGGAAACCGGACAAGTGATGGCAGCCCAAATCTTTGTCGCCTGTTTGGGAGCGAGCAACTACACCTACGCCGAAGCTACACCTACGCAGGAATTACCGCACTGGATTGGGTCGCACCAGCGGGCACTAGCGTTTTTCGGTGGTGTGCCGCAGTGCATTGTGCCGGATAACCTCAAGTCCGGGGTCACCGACCCTTGTCGGTATGAACCGGGCATTAATCCGAGTTACCAGGAGTTCGCCGAGCACTATGGGGTCGCCATTATTCCGGCTCGACCGTACAAACCGCGTGACAAAGCCAAGGTCGAAAAGGCAGTGCAGGAGGTAGAACGACAAGTGCTGGCACCGTTGCGGCACGAGCAATTCAGCACACTGAGCGACCTTAATGCTGCTATTGCCCAGAGGCTGAAGGCGTTAAATGAGCGGACGATGCCCGGTTATGGGGTGTCGCGACGGGTATTGTTTGAGCAAGTAGACCAACCTGCCCTCTCTCCTTTACCGGTTCAACCCTTCACGTTTGCCCACTGGAAGACAGCGAAGGTCAACCTGGACTATCACATTGAGGTCGAAAAGCACTATTACTCCGTCCCCTATTGGTTTGTGCAGCACGAAGTGCGAGTCAAGGTGTCTGAGCAAATGGTCGAAATCTTTCACGATGGCAAGCGGATTGCTGCCCACGAACGCTGCCGCCTGCCCCATCGCCACACGACGCTACCCGACCATATGCCGCCTGAACATTGGGCCTACAAACGCCAGTCGAAAGAACGCTTTTTAGCCTGGGCGCAACAGGTCGGACGCCACACGACAAGCCAGGTGGAGGCAATGTTTGAACGCAAAGACCATGAAGAGCAGGCGTTTCGTACCGTGCGAGGTTTGCAGTCTCTAGCAACGCAGTATGGCACGGCGCGGCTGGAAGCGGCTTGTCATCGGGCGAATGTGTTTGGCATTGTCAGTTTGCGTCGCATCCGCTCCATGCTGCAAACCCAGTTGGACAAAGAACCCTTGGCGGATGACAATCCAGTCGTTCCGGTTGTTGAACATGCAAACGTCCGGGGTGCTCAGTACTATTCCTAACTATTTCTCATTGGATCAATTCTCATGATGAATCCGTCTACGATTGAACAACTCAAAGCCTTGCGCCTGGTCGGGATGCTCGAAGCCTGGAGTGAGCAACAGACCAGCAGCACTTATCACGATCTCAGTTTCGATGAACGACTAGCACTGTTGGTGGAACGTGAGCACTGGCGACGTGCCCAGCAACGGTTGCAACGCCGCATCAAGCAAGCTCAACTGACGACCACTGCCAGTTTGAATGACATTGACTTTAACGTCGCTCGTGGCTTGAGCAAGGTGAAGTTTCTGGAGTTGGCACAGGGACAATGGTTACACCAACACCTTCAATTGATCCTTGTCGGACCCACAGGTGTGGGCAAAACCTTCCTGGCTTCGGTGTTGGCAGACGCCTTCTGTCAGCAGGGACACAGTGTGCGCTACTTCAGAACCGCAGACCTCTTGTTGGAATTAAAACTTGCCAAAGCAGATGGATCATTGCCTAAGTGGAAACGACAATTAGCCACCTTCAACCTGCTCATCCTCGATGACTGGTTGCGCGATCCTCTCTCCCAGGAACAGGCACGCGATCTACTCGATCTGTTGGACGAACGCTATCGCAAAGCGGCTTGTTTGTTTGCGACCCAACTCCCCGTTTCTCAGTGGCATCAACAAATCCAAGACCCCACCCTGGCTGATGCTATGCTCGACCGCATTGTTCACGATGCGCTGAGACTGTCTCTCAAAGGAGAGTCGATGCGAAAGTTAACCAGTTCGGTTCAACCCGATACGGCTGAATATGCCATCGCCTAATTCAGCCAGAGAGGGATCATGTTATCGTTTGGAGCAAAGGTGATCTCACATGCGATCTGATCTACAACAAATTGACCGGCCGAAGCAGACGAAATTAACCCTGCCGAAGTTGGGTGAGAATCCAGTGCCGAAGTCACTGAGTTGACCCTGCCGAAGTGATGAGAATATGCACCAGCGAACGGGGCGCAGTCCATGGGTGAGTACAGTCAAGACAAAGGCAGCGGGGACTCCGGAAGAACATACCGTGCCACGGTTGGATCTCAGTTGGATTGATGGCAAATGGTGGGGTTTGGTGACTGGGCAACGGCACCGCACCCCTTATCCCAGCCAAATCCATCGTCGCCACTTTGAGGCCTGCGTCTTTTCCCAAGTTCGCTTGGAATTGAAATCGGGCGACCTTTACATTGACGGGAGTGATGCCTATGGTGACTACTACAGTCAGTTGATCTCCTGGGAAGACTATCACGCCACGGTGTCGGGCTACGGGCAATTGGTGAACCTGCCAGTAGACGGGCAAGCGTTTGTCAGCCATGTTCAACAGGAATTGGCATTGCAGATTCAAACGACCGACCAAGCGTTCCCAGCCAATACCGAGGTGGAGTACAAGAAAGACCGGCTGGTGATTCATCGCCGTAAACCGCAACCACCCAAGGGACTGGCAAAACTCAAAGCCCTGATCAGTGAACGTCTGAACCCAGTCAATTTGCTGGATGTCCTCACGGACACTGAACTGTGGCTGCACTGGACCCGCTCGTTTAAGCCGATTTCGGGCTATGATGCCAAGCTCAAACAACCCGCTGCCCGTTACCTGGCAACGACCTTTTGCTACGGGTGTAACATTGGTCCCAGTCAGACGGCCCGCTCTCTGAGCGAGTTTGATCGGCGACAGTTAGCGGATATTCATCATCGCCACATTGATGACCACAAGTTGCACTCCGCGATCGAGGTTGTCATCAACGCCTATAATCGCTTTGCATTGCCCACCTACTGGGGCACTGGCAAGCATGCCTCAGTTGATGGCACCAAGTGGGATGTGTATGAGCAAAATCTGTTAGCGGAGTATCACATCCGCTATGGCGGTTATGGCGGGATTGGGTATTATCATGTCTCCGATACCTACATTGCCCTGTTCAGTCACTTCATTCCGTGTGGAGTTTTTGAGGCGGTTTACTTACTCGACGGGTTACTCAAGAATACGTCCAACATCCAACCAGACACGATTCATGGCGATACTCACGCTCAAAGTACCACGGTGTTTGGGCTGTCCTATTTGCTGGGAATTACCTTGATGCCACGGATTCGGAGTTGGCAGGATCTCAAGTTCTACCGGAGTGATCCCACAACTCGCACCACCCATATCGACACCTTGTTCTCTGACAGTGTGAACTGGAATCTGATTAAAACTCATCTGCCTGACCTGTTGCGAGTCACACTGTCGATTAAAGCAGGCAAGATTTCAGCGTCAACGATTCTGCGGAAGTTGGGTACGAATAGTTCCAAAAACAAACTCTACCAGGCATTTCAGGAGTTAGGTTATGCCATCAGAACAGGATTTCTACTCCGCTACATTCATGACGCGGATCTCCGGGCTGTGATTCAGGCTGCAACCAATAAGAGTGAGTCCTTCAATGGGTTTTTGAAGTGGTTAGCCTTTGGTGGAGAAGGGGTGATTGCCACGAACAATCGCGATGAGCAGCGCAAGTTAGTGAAGTATAACCACTTGGTTGCCAACTGTTTGATCTTCTACAACGTGGTTGAGATCAGTCGCATCCTGCATGACCTGATGCAAGAGGGGGTGAAGATTGAACCCGAAACGATTGCGGCGCTTAGTCCTTATTGGACGCAACACATTAATCGGTTTGGTCGTTACAGTCTGGACATGGATCGTTGCCCGCGTCCCATTGACTTTGGCATCCCGGTTGTCTCCCAAAAGTCATCCGATCTATGATTTTCTCGAAAAATCGTGTCCTGGAAGTACTGCCTAGCAAAGGTTTTAGGCAATGTGGTACTTAATTGCCAGGAACGGTGTCATACCCCTACTAGACAAACTGCAGGAAGCGGAAGTACTGGAACCCGTTTTTGATGGCGTTAGCAATCTGCCGCGAGTTGCTGGTATCCACTTTGACCTGAAGCTGCAATCCAAACAACGCTCTACAAACCGGAAGCATCTGACCACCTTGATCGGACAATATGGTTCACTGACTCAGGTTCAATCAACTTTGCAGATTGACGCTCAAGTCCAGCAAGTGCGTCAGCAGGTATACGAGAACATCCAGCAAGAATATGGCAAGATTCGGATGTTTGGCATTCCAGAACCCGTCGATGTCAATGACATTTACACAGCAACAGACGTTTGGCGAGAAATTATCAACCAACGCTGGCGATCGCTGTTTGAACTACTACAATCGTGTCCCTCTACTGAAGCGCTTGAGCGTTTGGGACTGGAACGCCACGAGCCGGTACGCCATAGCGGATGGCATGTAGCAGAGAATTTTCAACGGCTGATGGTTCTAGGTAAACCGGGAATCGGCAAGACAACTTATCTGAAATATTTAGCCATCCAATGTGCGGCCGGTCGATTTCAACCTGACAAAGTACCTATCTTCGTTCAACTAGCTCATTTTGGAAAAGTCGCTCAGCAAGATGTCGGTCAAGATAAGTTGTTCAGTTTCGTTAGCTCTGTGCTCGTAGGGTGGGGCGTACCTAAGGAACTCGCGCAGGAGATCATCAAGCAAGGTAGAGCGTTAATTTTACTGGATGGTTTAGATGAGGTGATCAGCTTAAATGATGCTCTTGTGTCAGAGGAAATTAGTCGATTGATCAACTATTACCCTAGCAACGCTTTTCTGATCACGTGTCGAGTGGCCGCAAATAAATATAGGTTTTCCAGAGAAAAGTTTGTGGAGATTGAGGTTGCTGATTTCAGCCGGGCGCAAGCAGAATCTTTTATTCGATTGTGGTTCAAGGCATTACAAGGGAACTGTGCTGAGTTGGAGGTTGATCTATCGGAGGATCTAATTGAGGCTCTAAACCAGCCGCCGCATCGAGCCATTCGAGAGCTGGCTGTCACGCCCTTACTCCTGAATCTAACTTGCATCGTTTTTCGTGACCTAAAATCCTTGCCAAAAACTCAGCATCAACTATACGAACAAGGGATTAATGCACTTCTAGAAGATTGGGATCGGTATCGAAATGTTCAACGAGATGAGATTTGCCTCAATCTGGGGAAAGCCAACAAAATAGAGTTACTGTTAGAACTGGCCCGAACTACATTCGAGCAGTCTAGATATATCTTTAAGGAACAGCTGGCTCGGGATATTGTATCGCAGTATCTCCAGAGATCTGGGGTGGGTTCATCCAATCCAGCGCAGGTGTATGTCAATAGTCAAACGATGCTTGAATTGATCGCGGCGCATCATGGACTTTTAGTCAAGCGTGCAACTGGAATTCTATCATTTTCCCATCTGACATATCATGAGTATTTCACTGCTCGCTCAATCTACTTGGAGCAGGCGTGGAAAGTACTGCTGCCGCAAATCTGTAACCCTCAATGGCGCGAAGTATTTCTGCTCGTGATTGAGATGCAGTCTCCCTGCAATGATCTGATTTGCTTGATGTACCAACAAATTCAGTCTATTTTTGCTATCCATATAGATTTGCAATGCCTACTCGTCTATGTGGATCATCGGGCCAGGCAAACGGCCTCAATCTTACCCTATAAACCCGCTGCATTGCGAGCCTGGTACTTATCTCTAATAGGATGTAATTTTGACGACGGTGTTGCCTCCTTTCGAAAAAGTGGTCAGGCTAGCGTTGATTACCAGGCACTCCCACTGGCACGGACGATGGGGATTGACCAATCTCTGGTGGAGGACTTATTAGAATTTAATTTTTTGTATCGGCGCTTATGCGATGGTCTAAGTCTTGTTTCCGAAGAACCCCTAGCGAATGATTTGGTCTCAGCCCTTGTCCAATTTTATGAAGAGCACCTGGTTGATCAGCTATTGCCCGCTATTCTGTCAATCAAGCAATTATTATTGCAGCTTGACAATCTAACGTCCTCGCTACAGCAAAATTTGTTTATTGATTGGTGGCGACACGAGGGAGAAGTCTGGGCCTCACATTTGGTTCAAGCGCTTCAAGCTTCTGACCCTGAAGCGATTAGAGAGTTGCATCAATTGATGCACCCAAGGCAGACAGTACGAAAAGAAGTTTTGCAGCAGTACTACAATGCCAATCTACTGTTACTGGATTGCATGAGACGCAGCGAGTTTGTGACTTCAGAACTCCAAGAAGAGATTGAGTCTACTCTGTTAAAGCCAAGTAGGGTAGATAACGCCCAAATTTAGCGTTCCAGCAGTCATGGCAGTTCTCTGAAACAATACACTTGGCAATGACGGCGGCTGGTGTTTGATGAGTGCTGGGATGCAACAGGTTGAGCGGCTAGTTCAGGACAACAGCCGAAAGCGCTTGCCGATGTAACGGCTTTTCTGCCTGCCGTCCTCTCGCCAGTAAGCATACCAATAGGGACCATGCAGCTCTCCATCCGCTCCTGCACACTTACATCCTGCTTTGCCACAGCGTACCCGCTCCAGTTGGTAAAGGTAGTCACCGATGTGCCTGGTATCCACCACATCACGGCGGCTGGATTCCGCTGGTGTGGGTGAGGTTGAAGCTTGTTGTTCTAGATCCTGAATCAGAGTGCCCAGTTCCGCATAAAGCTGCTTGGCCTGCTGGAGCGTGAGACGGTGCAGGGAGTGGCGGAGGCGATCGAGGGGTGAGGATTTGGGCATAGCATCTTATGTACAAAATTAAGTTCTTAGGTACAGCTTCAGTCCTCATTCGCAATGCCGTGTTCTGTACCTAAGAAAGGGCAGAACGTACATAAGAACTGGTAGCAAGCTGGAATCCCGTTTGGGTCGGGTTGAGCTCACCCCAGGCGATCGCCTGCAGGATGATGGCTGGAATGGTCACGTACTTCCTCTGTTAGTAAGGACAACTGAAGTGGGGTCAGCTTAAGCACCCCTGGATTAATACGAGCCCAGGCTAAGGCTTCTGCCATCAGAATGGGATCCCCCGAATCGAGATACTCTTGCATACGGTTAATTTGGCGTTGCACAGCTGCTTCTGCCTTAATTTGCTGACGCTGAGCCTGAGTTAGTCGATTGGCTTCTTGGAAGGCGGCTTGCGAGGCTGAGAAGTCGAACAGTTCCTGCTGCTCGAAGGGAGACTGGGCTGCTGAATCAGAATTACCAGCTAAGGACAGTGAACTGACAGGACTGAGAGGGCTAGAACCCTTGCTGGGAGGATTATCACCGCCACTACTAGGAAATAAGCTTGGAGGACTGTGCCAGTTAGATGGCGCTAGCTGTTCTAACTGGCCATCCATTTTGACGCTTGGGGGGTGCGGGGGGTTTTCCACAGGCGACTCTGTATCCATCTCAAAATAGTTGGGATGCCAGAGGTCGCGATGACGATATAAGGATCCACCGCCAATGCCATACTTCAACAGGCTCTGAAATCGAGCGGTCGGTTTGGCAGGGAGTTGACCAGTTTCTAATAAGTGAGCGATCGCTTGACGAATCCGATCTCTTGTTGCCGCAGATTGCCGCTGGTTCCAAGAGGGGGATTGCTCGATCGCTTCTATGAGATTGGGATCTTGAGCGATCAGTGATTGTTTCTTACTGTGATCGCCAAAGTGGTAGTAGTGGCTGCCCTCAATACAGCGAGCCCATTCTTCGGCCCGGTGTTCAATCTCATGCTGATGCCGACACCAGTCCTGGTAGCCAGGGAGCGAGGTGGCGGTCTCCACAATTTCATTAACTAGATTTTGACCGGCTAACGGCTCTCCACCGGAAAGGACATGGTGAAAGATATAAGCGCGCATGGTGATGCGGCCTAACAGGTGATTGGTTTGCCCATAGCCCGTCCAGCCCAACTCAATTTCCGCGTTCAAGTCGTTGAGGAACTTCTCAGCTTTGCCTGAGATGCCAAAGTGTTTGCGTTTGGCTTGCTTGAGGATGCGTTTAAGGGTGACCTGATCAATGTCGTTGCGCTGTTGTGCCAATCGCCATTGTTGAACGAAGGTATAGGAGTCACCCCAAATCCGCTGGAAAGCTTCATCTAAAAGGTAGGAGCCAATCTGCAAGGGCAGGCGATGGGCATTGAATAAACTTAAGTTGCCCGCTGGCAGGTAGGGCTTTGGGTTGGGAAAGACTTCGAGGTGTCCTGGTTGGAGTTTGAATCCGGCATTTTCGAGCAAACAGGCTAGGGCGATTGCCAACTGCCAGGAGCTTTGAGATTGTTGGAAGGGAAGGTAGAGATGTAGCCCACCACTGTAGCTAGAGGTACAGACCAGGTAACTGACCAGGCCCAGCGGTTCTAGAGCTGCCACGATCCGAGCGATCGCCAGTGGATCATTGTTAGGGTGATAGAGACTTTCGCGATCAATATCTAGGAGACCGTAGTTTGTTTCTGCCCCGAAGCGAACGCCATAGAGGTATGCACCCTGTCGAATCAAGCGATCGCTCAACGGGTGACGACTTTCTGTTTTCCACTGCACCTCTGCATTGGGCTCAGGATGCTCTGCCCAGATGTAATCGAAGCGATGAGGAAAGAGTGAGAGGAATTCATCATCCCACTCCTTAATATATTGAAAGTTTTTTGCTGATTGTGAAACAGACATATCAGTTCCATTAACTAAATGGAACCGGTATAGGTAGCCTCTTGCTCAGATAGCTCAACACTGCAACCTAACAGTCCAAGAGTTGCCATACACAAAACTTAAAACCAAACAAAAACAACCAGAGTTTTAAACTCTGGCAATCTTGTATGACAATCCCTAAGGGCTGCTATTATGCAGATACACAAAATTTGAGTTGAGAGAACGCTAGTTTCTTCAACTTAAACCAAGGAAGCCAGGATAATGGAGACTTTGGCGAGGCTCTATCCCGGTTTCCTATTTGCGCTGGGGAAATGTAATCAAGACCTGTAAATAAAAACTATCTGAACAACGACCTTTGAGCCGCTGCATCATGTATCAACCTCCAAATGACAGAATTTGAATGTGTATTAGCCTGTCTAGAGCAAAAAGCTAGACATTGATGCGATCCATTAAACCTCCAAATTTTCGTTGTGAAACATACCAAAAATTATCATTCGGCTTCTCTACGCTGGAGTGATAGAACAGATTTACGCTGGAGTGATAGATTGATTCATACGCCGGAGTGATAGAACAAAAATTGAACGTCCTCTGGAGTGATAGAGCAACCTATACGTTGGAGTGATAGAACAAAGCACCAAGATGCTTGTATACAAGGGGTTGTTCTATGAGTACTTTTAAAGGTTTTACGCTGGAGTGATAGAACGATTTATACGCCGGAGTGATGGAGCAGGGAAATGCTGTACGCTGGAGTGATAGAACGATTTATACGCCGGAGTGATAGTAACTAGACGTAAAAACATACGTGGGAGTGATAGAGCGAGAGGCACTGTCCTGATGATTAAACTCAAAATCTAAACTATCTAGTAGAATTCGTCCAAAGCCTACTTTCGCAATAACATCATGGCCGCAAAAAAAGAATTAACTTTCCCAGTAGATGGGCAGCTACTGATGGTGTTGCCTAGAGCGGCGGCTTCTATCAGTAATCCAGATGTAAGATTGCCGATCTTGCGTTCTGATGGTGATGGTTATTACTTAGAGATGCGGGTGGAAGCGGACGCTGATGATGCTGGTGAAGTTGCAGTTACACGGCGGGTTCCACTTGAGGATTTAACAGTTGATGAGTGGGAGGAACTGAAACAACAGTACGACAGCCTTGACCTGGCAGCTCTTGCTGCTCAAGGTATCGGTAAGGGGCTAGAAAAAATTCAGGATCGTAAAATTCAACGCCTTTTTATGGCACTCCTGACCTTTCTCAACCCCCGGCAGGTTGGAATTGTGCTGCATCTATATAAGCTTGCAGCTGAGCAGAACAATGGACCAGTTGTTACGTTTCGCTCGAATGACTTGCTAGAGAGTTTAGGCTACTCACGGTCTAAAGGAGGTAGTTTTCACGCTAAGGTTCGCTCCCAATTAAATCGTGACTTGGTTGCATTACATCGAGTTGAACTGGTTTTAGCTAAGTCCTTAAGGGAAGGAAACAAAATTGGAGCAGAGGTTATCATTAAGAGTATCCTTCGGATTAGAAGCTACAAGATAGAAAACCTCTCACGAGACTTCGATTTAGCGAAGGCTGCTGATTATACTTATGAGTTAGCAGATGCATATACAGTTTCTTTAGAATTTTTTGAAGGACCTGGTCGTACAGGAGATTATGTCTTATTTGCTGGGGACGTTGATATTACTCAAAAACTTGGCAGTAACACCAAGAACGACTATAAGACAAAACTGCTGGTCTATCTTGCAAGCCGATTGAAGTGGGATTCGCCTCAAGATGGTCAGTATTTAACAGTATCTAAGCAGTATTTATTCAAGAATCTTGACTTATTCGGTAGCAATTCCTCGCGAAATAACCAAATCTTCTGGCGCACAGTCGAGGAGTTAAGGCAAGAAGAGTATATTCTTGGTGCTCAAGAGCTACCTGGTAAAAGAAAAACACCTAGCATTCAATTTCAAATTAACCCTGAAAAGCTAAAATTCAACTAAATTTCGCTACCTGAACCACGAGAAATACTTATAACTGCCTCCATCCAGGCTCACTACTTAGATCACTGTGGAATATAGTCGCCTTCTAGCTGGAATCAGCCATATCAATCACTTTAGTCAAATCGCTGTTGCACGGGCGATTAATCAAACACTTACTCTTCGCAATTGGTTAGTAGGAGCTTACATTGTTGAGTATGAACAGAACGGTATTGATCGGGCGGTCTATGGCACTCAGTTGATCGAAAACTTAGCAAAGGACTTGAAAAAGCAGGGTGTTTCTGGCTTGGCTGTAAGTAACCTAAGAAATTTCAGGCAGTTTGCACTTGTGTACGCTCATCTGTCTCAGGGCACTATCCTGTCACACTTAGTCACTGCTGCCAGACTAGATCCCGCAGTAATTCGCCAGACACTGTCTGGCGAATTGGGTTTAGAAACTACTGAAACTGAAATAGAGTCTGCGGCAATTCACCAGACAGTGTCTGGTGAATTGAGTTTGGAGGCTTCGGCAATATCTATTGATATTGCCGAAGCCTTACCTGTAAGTTTTCTTTCATTCCCATCCCTCCAAGCTCGGTCTTTAGCTGAGCCTCCTCTGCAGTGGCAGGATGCAAAATATTACCAAAAGCTCTTTGCCACTCTGTCATGGTCACATTTGTTAGAGCTATGTCGCATTAGCGATCGTCTTAAACGAGCTTTTTATGAGCTAGAAACGGTCAAGAGTAATTGGTCGTTCCGGGAGATGAAGCGTCAGATAAATAATATGCTTTACGAACGGATTGGATTATCTAAGGATAAAAGTGCAGTTCTGGCGTTAGCGGAGCAGGGGCAGATAACTGATAGCCCCCAGAATCTGATTCGCGACCCCTATGTCCTCGAATTTTTAGGGCTAGCAGAACGACCTGTTTATAATGAGACCGATTTGGAGCAAGCTCTGATCGATCATCTTCAGGAGTTCATGCAGGAGCTTGGTCGAGACTTCTGTTTTGTTGAACGGCAGTATCGTATGACAGTTGAAAATGAACATCATTTTCTAGATCTGCTGTTTTACCATCGAGCTCTTCAGTGCCTCATCGCGATCGATCTAAAGCTAGGTAAGTTTAAGCATGACTATGCTGGACAAATGAATTTCTACCTTAATTACCTGCGGGAAAACGTTGCGTATCCTTATGAAAATCCTCCAGTTGGACTAATTCTTTGTGCTGAACGGGATGCCGAAACTGTCCGATATGCTACCACTGGTCTGGATAATCAACTGTTTGTTTCTCGTTACCTCATTGCTCTTCCTTCGGAAGCAACATTAAAGCAATGGCTACGGGAAGAGCAGGGGCGCCTGAGTCAAGCATTGGATTAGATCTAGCTTTTGATCAAGGTTTCTAATTGGCTGAGCAGCCGTTCTAACTGCTGAGTTTTATCTGGATCATTCCAGAGTGCCTTATCCTTTTTGGCTAGCTGAACCGTCTGACTGAGCCGTTGTCTCAAGTTAGGAGGTTCAGGGCCCTTTACCTTATCGCTATGGTTTTTAATATGCTGCTTGATTTCTGAGAGGCTTAACGATTTACTAATCACCTCCTCCAGAAGTTCTTGCCGTTCGCCTGCATCTTTTAGACTGGCAATCAGAATTCCTTTTGTATAATGAATTTTTCCTTGGCGAATACCATCTAAAATTTCTGGTGGTTTCTTTAATAAGGGCAGCCGAGTAGCCACAAAGGATTGCCAGGTAATACGTCCAAACGAGTCAAATATCTGCTGGGCTAGTTCTGCTTCGCGGCTAACCAAAACGTTTTGGTTAGTTGTCCCTTTAGCCGCGTTGTTCATACGATAGAGTAAACTCACAACTTCTTCAGTGCTGTACCCTAACTGAATTTCAAGCAGGCGTAATGTATTGTCTAACTCTTCTAAGGCACTAAAGTCTCGACGATTTGCGTTCTCAGATATCGCTGCTTGAAATGCCGTGCGGTCGTCCCAATTGAATATTTTGACTGGAACTGATTCAATCCCGATAATACCTGCAGCTTTCAGCCGCCGTAGCCCCGCAACTAATTCATATTTACCAGCTTGCTCAGGATGCGGACGAACCCAGAGCGGAGAACGAATTCCATTTGGTTTGATATCATTGACTGCCCAGTGCTGCAACTCGTCTGGATCATAATAGTGTCGAACTGGTTTGCCGTCAGGAACGAATGTAAATGTACAAAGAATGTCCTGATGTGCAGCCAGCTGTTCTTGAGTAGCTTCTGCTGCTTGAGTAATCTTTTGAACGTTCGCTTTCCCAAAAACGAAGCTTAATTCCTCACTGCTAGAGATTGCATCTTTCAGTTTGCGACGGGTACTCATAGTAGTTCAGCCTCAAATAATTTCAAAGCTTCAGTAAGGAGTTGGCCATAAGCGTTGGCAGCAGCTTTTGGAGAAGCCCCTTTCATTCGAAATACTGTGCTACCTTGCCCTGGAGCATCTTTAATACACTGGCGATCGGGTAACACTGTTAATAACAGTGGCAAAATACCACCTTGTAAGGCTTCTTGAGCTTCACGCAGTAAAATTGTGTTGTCTTTCACTGCATTTAAATAAACAGCAGCTACTGGCTGACTACCTCGAATCTCTCTTGCTTGACGGACAAATTGAACAATCTTGCCAGTACTGGCCAAATCAATCATGGAATCCCGGCAGGGAATTAAGACAAGATTCGAGCGAATCAAAACTGCTTTAGTAACCTCACTGGCATTGCCAGGACCATCGATAACGACAACATCATAGAGATCGCTTAACTTCGGTAGTTCATCAAATAGCTCCTCTGGATTACTGATCACTCTGCAAGGAATCCCGATTTCTTTGACCCAGGCAGATGAGCTTTGCTGACCGTCTGCATCTACTAGAAGAGTGGAATAGCCCTTTTGAGTAAACCAATCAGCAGCGTGAACTGCCCCTGTTGATTTTCCAGCTCCACCTTTCTGATTTGCAAATGCCAAAATTTTAGGTAGTTTTGTAGGGATCTCCGCTGCTTGTGCGGCTTTTGATCTTGGCATGAGTTAGATAACCAAAAGACATGGTTTGATGCTATCACTGTTTCAGCAAATTGGAGCATCGAAAAATTTAACCAAAATGTTTTGGTTAAAAAGGATTTAATCAAGTTGGTCAGTTGCCTTGAGAAAGGCTCGTTTGGCGGCTAATTTGTTCTTACGATTGGTATAGCGTTTGAAGCTGCGAATATCGCGATGGCGGGATAGCTCCATCGCTAATGCTGTATCCAGCTCCAGCTTCACAATTAGATTCGTACAGAAGGTATGCCGTCCACGATGGGCATGTAAGTTGATGCCAGTATGTTCTGCAAGCTGGTTCATTACCTCTTGTACTCCCCAATATGTGAGGCGCTTGCCTCGACTGCGATTAGAGTTGGAGACAAATAATGGGCTTTCAGGTAACAGCTCTTGTTCGCTGGTTTCTTGCCGCTGTTGGATATAAGCATCCAAGTCTGTTCGAGCAGATCGGGTTAGGGGTACTTCCCCCACGCTGTCATGCTTCGCTTCCCGAATCACCACTTGCTGCCCATCGTAATCTTCAATATTGAGGCTGATCGCCTCCTCCGCGCGTAATCCATGCAGCAATATAGAGAACAAGGCGCGATCGCGGATGGAATCTCGACTAACCTCTGCGATCGCGGCATAGATTCGCTCCACCTCTTCATCTTCCAGTTCCTGAGATTGGGCTTCTGGAACTTTCTCCTGTTTTACGCCTGTAGTGGGATCACTGGTGACATATTCTGACTCTAGCAGCCATTTATAAAAGGTCTTGAGTGTCCGCAAAATACGGTTAACAGAGTTGGGCGCTAACTGGCGCTCCTTTACCAAGGATTGCTTAAACTGAGCAATCTGGCGTCGGGTGACATTGGCCCAGGCTTGGGATGTCCAGTCCATAAAATACTGCAAGTCGCGACGATAGGCTTGCTCACTTTTGGGCTTGAGCGATCGTGCAGCAATAAACTCATCTACCTTCGTTTGCCGTAGGTCTGTCGGAGCGATCGCTTTGACGATAGGAACTGGAGGGATTGCTTTACCCCCAGTTAGCGGCACAATGACTGGATCTGGAATGGCTGGACGTTTCATTGCGATCAATCTCAATACACAGCAATAGACTCTGGCTCTGGTGATTAAAGCGTGAGACTAAAGAAACGAGAACAGCATCAGTGCCCTAATGGCGAGGGTGAACAAAATAGGTTGGAAAGGTTCCATACCCTTTAGCATAAGGCACCCTGCCTACGTACTCACAGGTGAACTCTGTAATTCCTTCTGCAATCACCAGAGCAGCGAACGCCTGACTGGCATAAACCTGACCAGGGGGAGTCACTGGTTCAATTCGAGCTGCATGATTGACATGAGACCCAACATAATTCATCCGCCTAGTCACCGGATCGACACAGCGGTAAACGGGACCTGCATGCAGGGCAATGCGGAGACTGAGATTCTCTGGTAAACCTTTACTGACCCATGCAGTCTCTTGCATCAGTTTCTGTAACTGTAATGCAAAACAACCTGCTTCCTGAACGGATGCAAAGACAAAGTAGATGGCATCTCCCCATGTATTCTTGTGAACGGGTTGATAGGATGTTGCGCTCAGTTGAGCGATTGCACCCAGAAAATACTGCACGTAGGCGGCAATTTGATTTTCTCCTAACTGGGAGAACTGGACGACATCAGCAAATAGCATTGCTCTAATTTCCCGGGTCAACTCTACGGTCAGGACAGAATCAGTTGTCTTGAGGGTTGAGGGCTCTTTTGGAGTGAAGGGCGGCGGCACGTTCACCTGCACCTGATGCAGCAAAGCTTCAAGATGAATAATCTGTACCGGATGCCCCTGATTTTGCCAGTACTGTACCATTGTCGCTGTCCCCCCTGGTCCATCGCCTGGTTTACCGTTCCAAACCGCCAGGGGAATTAGGGTTGTCTCCAGCTGATTTGCGCGCATTTGAGCTAATCCGTACAGAATCTGATTGGAGTATTCATAGGCCAGACTGCGATCCCCCTGCTGACGCTGAGAAACGACGATAACTTCCGTGGCCTGTTCAATCACCCGATCAAATCGCTTGATCCACTCTGCTCCGGCTGGTGCCACTGAATCTTGAATGAATTCCTCTTTCTCAAAGGGTAGGATAATGCGGACTTCCCCCCCTCTAGCCAGCAACGATTCTGCAAACAAAATATCAGACCCACTGGCGGCGGAGCAATAGCCCAGTCGGGCACCCAAGACCTCCAGTTGTACCTGAATCGCCTCATTGACTAAAGGTTCAAGCTGAGCTGGAAATCGGGGGTGAGATCGCTGAGGACGATCAATCATATGTCCAGCGAACACTACGACCGACGGGATCTGGAAGCATTGCAGAATGCCGTGCTGGTCATTACCCAGAAATTCCAGTAACAAGCGGGCGTTCCGATAAGTACTACTCAAAATACCCAGTCGTCCTTGTCCAACTTGATTGGCTTGGGCGTACCATTGACGGGCTTTGTCCCAATCTTGCTGAATCAAGGCAACTTCCCCCAGCGTTGCATAGTACCAGTAGGGGTCTTGATTTTCGGTTTGAACTTTTTCCAGTTCTTGTAGGCAGGCACTCTCAACCTCTCGCGCCAGTTGATTAGCCTGTTGATGGCTACCCAAAATGAGAACTAACGTTGCTGCCTCAATCCCGGCTGACAACTGTTGTCCCAGCACATAAGCTTGCTGATAGTGTTCATAGGACAGGCGATAGTAAGTTTGTTTCTCTTCGGGTAATTGGGTTTGCCTTGCCATATCTTTATAAATACGACCCAGCATGGCGATTGTCTTGGTATTTTGATCATCCTCCTGCTGAAGTTGCAATAATAATTGATATGCCCGTTGTACCGCACCGCTATTCAGCAACGCCAGTGCCATATATTGCCGTAATTTGTAATCCTTGGGCCATTGTTGTAACCCTTCGATAACTAAATCACAGGCAATCAAGGGTTCTCCCATCTGTAAAATCCAGTCTGCCAGAATTTGATAAATCTCTAGTGAGTGTGGCTTGATGGATAGTACCTGGCGGCGTAAGGCGATCACCAATTCTGGCCGTGGACTAATACGATTTTGTAGGGTTTGTAGGATAACTGATAAATCTACAGGTTCTCCTGTGAAGGAAGATAGTACACCTAAATCTATGGGTTCCATGCTTATAACCACGTTTGATAAGAGTTTGAAGCATTCATATGTATTGAAGCTCCCCAGATCCAGACATTCATCCTATTGTGCTATTCACACTAATGGAAGAACGGAGTGACGATCGCTGGACTCGGTTTCATTGATGCCCCGCCCTAACTCCAAATCCCTGGTTTAAAATAAGGGAAAAGTTAAGATTTCGCCAGATTTTAATGCTTCCTTCCAGATTCAATCTGGCATGGCTATTCATCTCCATCTGTTTTTGTATGGAACCCTGCTTTTTCGATTTAAGCGTGAGACGAGGGCAACGAAAACGGGAAACAACAGCCAATTTAGCATAAGTATTTATGCTTAGTCTGTAAATCTTTATCCCAGATATTTGACCAATATCGGGGATAAGACGAGCCTCAGACAATATGAGACAATTAACCCAGCCTATCTTTAGGATCTCCACTACCAAGGGAGTTGGTGAGTCACCCTATGCCCAGACCTGTCCCCCCTGATACCAGCCGAGCACCCAAGCGGCGATCGCTACCTGAGAAGTGCCGTAAGTGTGCCATGCTGTCAGCTGAGCAAGCGCAAGCCTTACATGGGGCAGACGGGGATGGCTGCTGGATTCCAGCAGTCTGCTACAGCCGCCGCTCCTATGCTAGAAACCGCGATCGCATTAATCAAACCCGCAGTCGTAAACGCAAAGAAGGTGAGTTAGAGCAAATCCCAGTTGAGTTTGAGCCGCTCAGTCAAACCGTGTTTGGGGTGCTGGTGGTTTACCGTAAAGCAGGAGCAGATACGCCCATCCATGCGATCGCGGCAGAAATTTGGCAGGGACAGGAGAAGATTGCGATCGTGCCGCCAGTGCATTGCTTGGGGATGGTGCCGAGCCAGGTGCATCAGTACGTGGGGAGACTGCTGAATGTTCTGGAAGACCGCTATGGGCTCAAGAAGTTTGCGAGCCAAACTCGACTGGACCCAGAGTTGTGTGGCTTGCGTCCCTGTCCCCTACATCCTTGAGGAGAGAGTGTGAGACAAGTAGAGCAGTTAGAGCTGCCCCTATGGGACGTATTGCAGGAAGCAACGATCGCGCCTGATGATGCAGACGTTCGACAGCTCCTAGATGTGTTGGAGGACTCGTTAACTGACCTCGATACCGTAGGGCAATTGCAGGTGGCGGCTGAAGCGATCGCCCAAATTGTCCAGGTGTTTCAGGCAAGATCCGCCCTGGCGTTTGAGGAACTGGAAGCCACGAACAGTCAGGAAGGTCCAGTCATGCCCAGCGATGCCTTCGATCGCTATGTGCGGCAAACAATGGAGCTGGACTTAGAGCAATTTATTGAGCCGCTAGAGAGTCTCCCCAGAAAGTTACCAGAGCGTTCCACGACACCGAGTTCAGTTGTGGGGGAACTAGACCAGTCGGCTTTACTGCAAGCGTTAGGACTCTTATAGAACCCATTTGGGATCTTTATAATAGTGAAGGTAGTCACCTACCTCCTCTCCTTGAGTCGCTATGACATATTCCAGCAGTCTCACCGATGCAGAATGGGAAATTCTTGAACCCCTGTTGCCGCAGATACTACCGCAGAAGAAACGGACTCGTCCCAGTGATTGGACAAAGCGGCAAATCCTAGATGGCATCTTCTATCAACTCAAGAATGGCTGTAATTGGGAGGACTTACCCAAAGACTTGCCGCCTTACTCGACTGTCTATTGGCACTACAAACAGTGGCGAGCAGCCGGTGCAACCGAGATACTGATGCAGACGTTACATGAGCACGTGCGAGAACAGGTAAAAAAAAGCCCAAGTGGACGACGTTAATCATCATTGACTCTCAAGCGGTGAAGAATACTTGCAATGCGAGTGTAGAGTCGAAAGGATTCTGTTTTTACAAAGCGACTAATGGGATTAAACGGCATCTAGCCGTTGACACGCTTGGATTCCCCTTCTTCACTCACTGCACTCCTGCCAATGTTTCTGATGATGCAGGACTGCTTGAGATGCTGACGTTGAACATTGATTATTTCAAGTCAAAACCCGTCAATATTCCCAAGATTACCATCTTGCTCGACCACGGCTATCACGTTGGGCACTTGATTGAGAAGTTAGAGCAGGTTTATCCCCAGATCATGACGAAAATCCGCTTTCAACTATCCACCAAACCGTCTAAGCAAGAAAAGGCAGAGCAAGGAAAAACAGGATTTGTGCCAGCGATTGCTCGTTGGGTGATTGAACGATCCAATGCCTGGATGGAGCGATGTAAAAGTTTAGTGAAGAACTTTGAGCGAACGCTATCTCATGCCACGACCAAGATCAATCTCTGCTTTGTCCGGCTAATGCTCAAGCGGCTTGCAGCCCCTTCCTAAGATCTCAAATGGGTTCTATAAAAATAAGTTGCGTAACTTTCCCCTTTTCCCCTGGGTGAAATCGTTAGGCTAGATAGAGTGGCGTTCTAGTTGCACCATGGTTCCTGATTCAGTAGTCAAGCAAATTGAACATAAATATCAACACCTTAGCCCCTTCTTGAATGAGCGTAGCCGTCGGTTATGGGCTGCAACGGAAGCAGAAGCGTTGGGGTACGGTGGCATCGTTGCCCTCCATCGTGCCACTGGACTGAGCCAAAATACGATTCGTGCAGGACTCAAAGAATTGGGTGGTGAATCAACAGAGTTGCTTACGTCTGAACACATTCGCCAAGCGGGAGGTGGACGCAAACGAGTCGAAGCGCGAGACCCTCTGATTTTAGAAGCGTTGGACCGTTTAGTCGAACCCACCACTCGAGGAGAACCCGAATGTCCTTTGCGCTGGACGTGCAAGAGTGTCAATCAATTGGCAGATGCTTTGCAGGAGCAAGGGTATACCATTTGTGCCATGACGGTGTACACGCTGTTGGTAGAAATGGGCTACTCGTTGCAGAGCAACCGCAAGACCCAGGAAGGCAAGCAACATCCGGACCGAGATAGCCAGTTTAACCACATTGCTCGGCAGGTGGAAGTGTTTCAACGGCAGCACCGTCCGGTGATCTCGATTAATACCAAGAAGAAGGAGAACCTGGGTCAATTCAAAAATGGGGGACAGGAATGGCAACCGAAAGGTGAACCAACTGCTGTCAAGACCCATGATTTTCCTGACAAAGCCCAGGGTAAAGCCATTCCCTATGGCATTTATGACCTGACTCATAACCAAGGGTGGGTGAATGTTGGCATTGACCATGACACTGCAGAGTTTGCGGTTGAATCGATTCGCTGCTGGTGGCAGCACCTCGGACAAGCCCAATATCGCCGCAGCAAGCATCTGTTAATTACGGCAGACTGTGGGGGAAGTAATGGTTATCGCAATCGGTTGTGGAAGCTCAAACTGCAGGAGTTTGCAGATGAAACGGGCTTGACATTGCATGTTTGCCATTTTCCACCGGGTACCAGCAAGTGGAACAAGATTGAACATCGCTTGTTTTGTCACATCACGACAAATTGGCGAGGACAGCCATTAACCAGTTTGGAAACCGTGATTAACTTGATTAGCAACACTACGACTAAAACTGGTTTAGAAGTTCACGCTCAACTGGATAACAATCTCTATCCCACAGGAATTCAAGTGACGGATGAACAGTTCAATGCGATTGCCATAGAGCGGTGTCGATTTCATGGAGAATGGAACTACCGGATTGTGCCGCGAAAGACTGCTTAGTTAAGCAACTTATTTTTGTAAGCATCCTAAGAAAGGACAGAACTTACATAAGAACTGGTCACGAGCTGGATCCCGCTTGGGCGGGTTTGGGCTCACCCCAGACGATCTCCTGAAGGATGATTGTGGGAATGGTCATGTACTTCCTCTGTTAGTAAGGACAACTGAAGTGGACTTAGCTGAAGGACCCATGGATTGATACGAGCCCACGCTAAGGCTTCTGCCATCAGAATGGGATCCCCCGAATCGAGATACTCTTGCATACGGTTAATTTGGCGTTGCACAGCTGCTTCTGCCTTAATTTGCTGACGCTGAGCCTGAGTTAGTCGATTGGCTTCTTGGAAGGCGGCTTGCGAGGCTGAGAAGTCGAACAGTTCCTGCTGCTCGAAGGGAGACTGGGCTGCTGAATCAGAATTACCAGCTAAGGACAGTGAACTGACAGGACTGAGAGGGCTAGAACCCTTGCTGGGAGGATTATCACCGCCACTACTAGGAAATAAGCTTGGAGGACTGTGCCAGTTAGATGGCGCTAGCTGTTCTAACTGGCCATCCATTTTGACGCTTGGGGGGTGCGGGGGGTTTTCCACAGGCGACTCTGTATCCATCTCAAAATAGTTGGGATGCCAGAGGTCGCGATGACGATATAAGGATCCACCGCCAATGCCATACTTCAACAGGCTCTGAAATCGAGCGGTCGGTTTGGCAGGGAGTTGACCAGTTTCTAATAAGTGA
Organism: Pantanalinema rosaneae CENA516; assembly: GCF_050753385.1. Classification (NCBI taxonomy): domain Bacteria; kingdom Bacillati; phylum Cyanobacteriota; class Cyanophyceae; order Leptolyngbyales; family Leptolyngbyaceae; genus Pantanalinema; species Pantanalinema rosaneae. Next base: position 107,698 of record NZ_JBLZFZ010000007.1, on the reverse strand, counting down.
GCGATCGCTTGACGAATCCGATCTCTTGTTGCCGCAGATTGCCGCTGGTTCCAAGAGGGGGATTGCTCGATCGCTTCTATGAGATTGGGATCTTGAGCGATCAGTGATTGTTTCTTACTGTGATCGCCAAAGTGGTAGTAGTGGCTGCCCTCAATACAGCGAGCCCATTCTTCGGCCCGGTGTTCAATCTCATGCTGATGCCGACACCAGTCCTGGTAGCCAGGGAGCGAGGTGGCGGTCTCCACAATTTCATTAACTAGATTTTGACCGGCTAACGGCTCTCCACCGGAAAGGACATGGTGAAAGATATAAGCGCGCATGGTGATGCGGCCTAACAGGTGATTGGTTTGCCCATAGCCCGTCCAGCCCAACTCAATTTCCGCGTTCAAGTCGTTGAGGAACTTCTCAGCTTTGCCTGAGATGCCAAAGTGTTTGCGTTTGGCTTGCTTGAGGATGCGTTTAAGGGTGACCTGATCAATGTCGTTGCGCTGTTGTGCCAATCGCCATTGTTGAACGAAGGTATAGGAGTCACCCCAAATCCGCTGGAAAGCTTCATCTAAAAGGTAGGAGCCAATCTGCAAGGGCAGGCGATGGGCATTGAATAAACTTAAGTTGCCCGCTGGCAGGTAGGGCTTTGGGTTGGGAAAGACTTCGAGGTGTCCTGGTTGGAGTTTGAATCCGGCATTTTCGAGCAAACAGGCTAGGGCGATTGCCAACTGCCAGGAGCTTTGAGATTGTTGGAAGGGAAGGTAGAGATGTAGCCCACCACTGTAGCTAGAGGTACAGACCAGGTAACTGACCAGGCCCAGCGGTTCTAGAGCTGCCACGATCCGAGCGATCGCCAGTGGATCATTGTTAGGGTGATAGAGACTTTCGCGATCAATATCTAGGAGACCGTAGTTTGTTTCTGCCCCAAAGCGAACACCATAAAGTACGCCCCTTGGCGAATCAAACGATCGCTCAATGGATGCCGACTTTCCGTTTTCCATTCGACTACTGAATTTGGACGAGGATGCTCTGCCCAGATGTAATCGAAGCGATGGGGGAAGAGTGTAAGGAATTCATCATCCCACTCCTGCACATACTTGAATTCACTTGTGACTGTATTAACCATAGAACTCCCTTTTCTAGATCACTTGGCCTAAGTTGAATGGCTTTAGTGATTAGAATTTGGCGAGTCTAGGATAGCAGTCGGTCACAAAATGCACCTGTGACGTTCTCGGATCAACTTGATCAAATTGATCAGATTTGTGACCATTTTTGAAACCTTTATTTGGTTAGGATTCTGAGCTTTTAAAAGTGACCTTTATTACGTGTGCGGGGTGTTTTTATCTAAGGTGCGGGGTATTTTTATCTAAAGTGCGGGGTATTTTTCAGGTATTTTCAGGCTATTTTTAAGCCACTTCATCTAGAGTGCGGGGATTCAATTTGAGCTTATTGTGACCTTTACTCAGGGTGCGGGGTATTATTTCAGATATTGTGACGCTTAATTGTTCAATAGATACACACTCAAGTTGTGACCTTCATTCAGGGTGCGGGGTACTTGTGACCTTCATCTAGGGTGGGAGCAGACTAATCAAGGAATAACTCCCTATCTAGTCAGCAATTCAGGCTTCATCTGTGATGTTCATCCAAAGTGGGAGGAGTTGTGACCTTCATCCAAGGTATGGGGTTGGCGGTATATTACTGGCCTAAGGCTAGGCTATCTGTGACCTTTATCTGAGGCTCAAGGAAAAGCTGGAAATCCGAGCTTTTGACCAATCTCAAGCTTGGCGTAACTAGCACCATGAAACTCTGTGACCTTCATCTAGGGTGCGGGTATTCACCTATCCCCAATTAGGATATTTGTGACCTTTATCTAAGGTGCGGGATATTTATGAAAATATATGCAATGGGCTATTAAGTTAAGCAGTCGAGCAAAGCACTTTGGTCTTGGGGCTGGATTCGCCGCTTACCACTTTCCACCATCTTGATCCAACTGGGGCTGCGACCAATTCTCGATGCTAGTTCAACCTGACTTAATCCTTTAGCAATTCTCATTTGTTTCAGTTGCTCTCCTGATTGAATTGCTGTAATAGTGTTTTTAATTGTAGAAGGGTCTTGCTTCGTGGTTTCTCCAATAGAAGTAGGAGACAGCTTTTTGGGCTCAAATTCTCTGAGGTAAGTCTTTCTGTGTTCTTCGATCTCGTCTAGCTTTTCCGCAATCACTTGAGGGGGTTGAATCCAAAGTCGTCCGCTTAGGAGTTGATTAAAACTTCCTCGCATTCGTTTCGCTCGATCAGTCAATCGTGATCCAGACTCAGTGCTGGCATCTTTTGCCCAAAAATCAGCAGCCTCCTCTGGGTCCTCTGGAACCTCATTCAGAAGGGCTGAGTCTCCTGAATCTATCCAGTATTGCAGAGGATAAGTTGCTGGATCAGGAGTAATTTGCCACCCCTTTTCCAAAAGAACCTTTAGTGACGTCAGCCACGATCGAACTAACTTGGCACGTTCCCTAAAACCTGAAACAGCTGCTTGTACTGCCTTCTCTCCAAAAGCAACTTTTAACAAAACCTCTGTTGTGAGAGGGCTATTGCGATTAATCTTTGTTTTAAACAGGAGCCAGGTCATAAGCCGAGCGGCACCCTCATAATGATGCCAAGTCGTCATTAGATCCTGTAGAATCTGCTGGGACAAAATTCCATACTCGTAATATCCATTCTTCTCTTTACGCTGCTGCTCATTCAAAAAGTACTTTGCCCAATTTCCGCAGCGAACATTAAGCGTAAACCCAATAAGCGTTTTTTCTCCAACAGGATTTCCAGACTCATCGTAGAGACAGTCCTGGAAATGCAACATGGGTTCAGCAATTTCCCACAACCAGTTACGGCTGACAGTGAACATTGGAACACGCCCCTGATCTGGCCATGAAATGTACACCAGCAGATGACAAGGTTGTTTTGCCAGCTCTAACATTAATTGAAGCTTTTGTTGCTTATTGAGTTTTTTATTCTTGTCTAAACCTAGGTAATGTTCAAGTTGGACGTCATTTAGAACGAACTGTTGCTCCCAAGGGCGTTCTAGCTGGGTAGCGTGAGCCGCATAGATTAGATGTATGCAAGCAGCCCGAATATCAAATTGGTCGATTAATGCAAGTGCAGCTTCCCCCTCTAATACAAATGGATCTTTCGCATGCACATTATTCGTGACCCAGAAGGAGACAAACCCCTTACCCTTAGCGACTGGACTTTCATAATGAGCAGCCCCTTCTTCTGGAATGACCCATCCAACATCTTGTCCCTGAGTGAGGATGTTGCACCCTTCCCAGATAACTCTATTCGAGGCCATTCGGTCTGTACCATCAGGAAATAGATCAGGGCTGGTCGGTGGGCGTTGGAAGGTGTGATACCGCCCCTTGCGGGTAGGAGTTATTTTGGCACTCTCCTGTTCAGCAAGCTCCGTTTCGACCTCGCAGGAAACAGACTTAGGATCTTGTTTACTGGAATGATGAGATTCAGAATGCATAGGGACCCATCAATTAGTTGAACAAAGGAGCCAAACCAGAGGTAGGCTTTTAACCTCGTAGAATCATAACTAGAATCGCGGATTCTGAGCGAGTAAATACGAAGACAAATTGTCCAACAGCTGTTGGACAATTTGAGAAAAGTGCTCAACTCCCGTCCAAATCAGAGATTGATTGATTTTGGAGTTCAACCTCTACCGCCTTTAATTCCATCTCTAGTTGAGCGATCGTTGGTAAATTTCCTTGCAAGGGTTCTGGTAACGTATCCTTTAAACGATAGGTTGCAACGCTAATCGGCTTTTGGAGTGGTTGTAGTGAGTACTCTACAATTGTTCTATCCTTTGACTTGCATAATATTAAACCGATCGTTGGCTGATCAATCTCGGTTCTCAGTAGATTGTCGACGGCTGACACATAAAACGCCATTTTGCCAGAAAACTCAGGCTCAAACTCGCCAATTTTAAGATCAATCACCACGTAACAGTGCAGGCGTACATGGTAGAACAGTAAATCTAACCTGAATTCCTTACCGCTGACCTCAATAGGGTATTGGCTTCCTAGGAATGAAAAGCCCACCCCCATTTCTAATAAAAAGTCTCGAATATGATCGACCAAAGATTTTTCTAATTCCCGCTCCTGTACCTCACGATCGAAGCTAAGGAACGAAAAATTATAAGGGTCTTTTAGAATTTGAACTGCTAAATCAGATTGAGCTTGTGGTAGTACACGATCGAAATTAGTAATAGCGCTTCCCCAGCGAGCGTGTAATCCACTCTCGATCTGATGAACTAATACATTACGGCTCCAGCCATGTTCAATAGTTTGCTGGATATACCACAGTCGCTCTGTTGGATCCTTCACCCGTTCCAGGATTCTCAAGTTATGTCCCCAGGGAATTTGCCCAACCAAGGTTGCAACTATTTGCTCATCTGGATAAGCTTCCGCAAATGCCCGCATATTGAGAAGGTTAGTGCGTGAAAATCCCCCCATGTCGGGGAATTCCTTTTTGAGATATTTTGCCAACCTTTCGATGACTTTAGCTCCCCACCCCTCTTGCTGTTGGCGCTGGAGAATCTCCCTGCCAATATGCCAGTACAACAAGTTCAGTTCTCGGTTAATCGATAATGCGGCTTGAAGTTGGGCACGTTGAATCCGTTCTTTTAGAGACTGGAAAAAGTGTTCATATTCTTCTTGAGGTAAATTACTGCCCATTAAGCCCCAATCATCCTTTCAACTTCTTGAAGCTTACTTTTTAGAGCTTGTTGTAGCTCTTTTAACTGATCGCGCTCAATTTCTTGAAGCTCTATATCCTGAATGGCTTTGATGGTTTTCTTGACTGTTTTGGGTTGTTTGGTCGTAGAGCTAGTTGTCTGGTGCTGTCTTAATGTCTCTTTCACTAATGCCTTAATCTGGCTAAGTGATAGCTTTTCTTGAATGACCTTCTCTGTCACTTCTGCTCGGATTGTGCGGGCTTTCGACTCACTGACCTCCAACTGTTCTGCTGTCAGTTTACTTAACTCTCTTGCTTTACTACTCTCAAGCCCTTCAGCTTTAATCACCTGCTTCAAGTCTTCCGGCAAGTCCAATAAGGGAAAAATGTTATTGCTGATGGATACCGGATGGAGCTGTAGCCCTAAAAGAACAGCAAAAATATCTCGTTCTTCGACTTGTTTAAATCCAGTAGAGTCAAGCCATTCCTGCTGCTCTTCACGCTCCGCAATTCTGATATCTGATAACGCTGGCAACTGCCCTCCCCGCTCAAGTCTCCGAATAGCAGCCTTGAGTGTTTTAGGGATCACCTTTTCCTGGGCTTCAAAATAAGGATGTCGATGCACGATAAGGCGAATCAAAGCGGTTGCTAAATCTAAATCGTGCAGTTTTTGAGAGTGAATACTAGTAACGAGTTGCCCTTCAAAAATCTCCCCCTCATCTAATACCTCATCTTCTAGTAAAAAAACTGCCTTGAGTGTTTTCCAACCTAACGAGGTAGCTGCCCGCCATCGCAGTTCTCCCTCAAACAGAATGTATCGTCCATTAGGTTGAGGAACCACAATGATAGGAGTCTTTTGACCATGCCGACGTAAGCTCTCTGCTCTCTCCTGAATTAGAGATTTAGGAAACGTTGTTCTCGGTTGGTTTGGATCGGGTTCTATCAAATTGAGGTTAATTTCATGTGTTCCACCCTTGATTGCAAGTTGACTTGTTAACTCCTCGATCTGCTGTTCTAAGGCTAATTTTTCCTGTGAATCCAACGCACCTGAGCGTAGCTTTGTGAGTTCCGCTTCTAGCTCCTCGACTCGACTCTTTAAGTGGTGAACTTGATGGGATTGTCCCGCTTCCCCAAAAAGCTGTTTCATCCCGACTGGTTTTGGTGCTGCCATTCTCTACTCCTCTGTGATCAACTTCACTAAAGCATTTACGATCGGGTCGAAGTCTTTTGCGGCGTTACTACCTGGACGGTATAGGTGAAGAGGGAGTCCAGCCCCACAGGCTTTAATGTAGTAATTCGATTCTCTGATATAGGGGAAGCATTCAATTCCCATTTGTTCAATCAAAGCTGGTAAAGTATCGCTTGTATCAATATCCTTCCTAAGGTTGCCTTTCTTATCCAGCCCTAAGATATCTCGGTGAGTTCCAACTTCATATAAGTCAACTCGTGTCGGTACAAACCCCATAATTTTAGGTTCAGGCTTTAAACGCAGATCATCAATCTTGCTGTAATACCACTCTAAGAAGCCTGCAAAGCTCCCAGTATCTTTGTACTCCGGTTTAATTGGTACAAGCACATGAGTACTAGCTGCTAAAGCTAACAATCCCATCGGCTCTAGCGATGCAGGTGTATCGAAGATGACTAAATCTGAATCAATAGGGTAGTCATCTAACCTATCTTTCAGTGTGTAATGACGGCGATCATAGAGGTATACCTCTCGAATACTATCTTCTAAAGCCTGACCTCCCTGAATAGCTGTCACGGTAGAAATATGATCAGCCCACAGAGGGATAAATGGATAATTACCGTCAAAGCCTTTTTTAAGAACTGCGGCAACAGAGTCTTTATAAGAAGCAGGCTCAAGCCTTGCAAAGATGCGGAGTGAAGCGTTTTGATCTAGTTCAACTAAGGTCACTTTATAACCCTTCAGCCCTACGGCATAAGCCAGATGGACTGCCATTGTCGTCTTGCCGGATCCTCCAGCATTACTAGCAATGGTTAACCGAACCTGTTTTTTAGCGGCTTTCTTTCTCATGAAAATCCTAAAGAGATAGCTGTAGAGTGTGGACTAACGTTAGTCCCATCAACTTAGCCTTCAAGTGGACTAACGTTAGTCCACGGAGTTGATAGATTGAAAGTACAGATCAAATCTTTTCGCTGTTTAAGACACTTGCTGCCATTCGAGATTGTAGCGAAGGGTGTAAGAGCTTTAAGTGTTTGTGGACTAACGTTATTCCACAACTGAAATTATAGGGCTGCTTGGCAATTACTTATACACAAGAATGATCAAGTTTCCTGATTTTTGGGAACTTCTACTTAAAAACAGGTTATATGTTGAACGCCTTTGTATAGCAATGGAGAAATTTTGGTCGCTAAGGCTGAAAGTCAGACTAGCGTAGACTTCTAAACGGTCTTTCCTTGCCAATGTGCTCTATCTCGAAGTGATACTTCCCGTAAACATTGATATGACCATGACGGGTAGGCCATAGATGCATGAGATGTTCATCCTTTACCACTTGCCCCTGCTGCCGAAGTTGCTGCACCACCTTTTCCATGTACACAGTGTTCCAAATGATGATCGCGTTTGTGACCAAGTTGAGGCAGCCCACCTGATTGCGAAGCTGTTCATCGGTCTGCCCCCGAACTTCCCCCTGGTTGGCGTAATAGAGGTGAGATCGCAAACTATGTAAAGCTTCCCCTTTATTCAGTTGTCGATTGATTCTGCGACGGTTGGTTTCGTCGGCATACCAGCGCAAAATGTGAATGGTCTTAATCAACCTGCCATACTCTTGCAAAGCACGGGTTAACGGATGCTGTCGTGGATAGGCTTGCAGCTTTTGCACAATTAACGACGCTGTGACCCGTCCTGTTTTGAGAGACCCTGCTAACCGTAGCATTTCATCCCAATGGGGCAAAATACGCTCTTTGTGGATGACGCTTTGCAGATGGCTCTTCAGTTTTGGGTAGGCATCTAACTGGATCTGACTGGTGCGATACAGTTCCTGGTCAGCCAGATCGCGAATGCGAGGCGAGAACTGTAACCCCAACAAGTCAAACAGCGCAAAGATCAGTTCGGTGTAGCCTGCTGTATCGGTCGTGTGTTCCAAAATGGGCAGTTCCGTTTCGTTATTGAGAATCTCATCGAGAACATAGGTTGCGTCTCGCAGTGTGGTTGGAACTGGCTTGGAGCCGTATTGGGAAAACTGGTCGCTAGTCCAGCTATAAAAGGTGATGCCTTTACCGTACCCAAAGTAGCGGGGGAGTGCTCTCGCCTGACGCACAGAGCCGCGCACTGGAAAGCGTTGCCCATCTGAGGACGATAGCATCCCACCACCCCACAAACGGCTCAAGGGCAACTGATAGTGGTAATTAACCAGGGCGGTATTTGCGTTTCGCAGCGTTTCATCTCGGATATACCAGGTGTTACACCAACTCAGTTGTCTGTACCCCAGATTGGCAGAGGTTGCCATTTGCTGTAAATCCAGATTGCAAGCTTGCGCCAGAAGACAGCTATAGAGGTGCAGCAACAAATTGGTATCCCGGCGGTGGGGACTCTGCAAATGCTCAAAAGCATCGGAAAAGTGGGTCCAGGAATCAACCTCGACTAACAAGTCCGTGATGTCCAGAGTCGGGAGTCGGTTCGTGATCAGATAGGTCAGTTGATTGAGTTCGGCAGTTCGCTCCTCTGCCTCAAAAGGACTCAAAACCAGCTTGTCCTTTTCCTCTCGCAGATCCCCTTCGGCTTCATTTAACAACGCCTCTACTTGCTCAATCAGGCGAAGCAGTTCAGCCTCTCGTTCCGTCAGACGAACAGTTGCATCAATCGGAGTGCCCAGTAAACTAACTGTTTCTTGTCGTTGCTTTTGCCATTCTTCTTTGGACATGAAGTAGCTTTCCAGGGTGCTGAAGCGGCGACTATGGCTGAGATAGATATCGCCTGAACGCAGGTGTTGCCGTAGTATCCATAGGGCAGCAAGTTCGTAGTAGCGACGGTTAAAGCCCTCTGCGTCAATGACATACGAACGCCAGGTATCCGGGATAAACTCAGTAGGAGTCGTATCTGGCAGTTTGCGACGAATTCCAGCATGGATCTCGCGAACCAGGTCGAGGGCTTGTAACAATCCTTGATCCTTGCTGCGACTGTGGAACTGCAAGGTGGACAGGAAGTGACTGGAGAATCGGCGAATGCGCGGATAGAACTTACCAAAGTAATCGACGTAGGCATCATTTTCGGGACGAATCAGTTGTTTCGTTTCGCCCAATGCAGTTTCCAGTTTTGCTGGTGTGATGTACTCAAACGCAGTTGTCCTAACCTTTTGGTCATCGACTTCTGCATCTAGCAAAATCTGTCCGATTTGATGCAACGTTTTCAACTTTTCATTGATCGTTTTTGTTGCTTGTAAGCGATCTGCCTCAAAGGTTCGCTTTGCTTCGTTGTGCAATTCCCATAGCCGTTGGTCAAACATCTCAATGAGATCATCGACAAAGTTGTAAAGAGACTGTTTCAGGAAAGCAATTAAAACAGGATAACGTCTGAATTGTGGTGCTCGTTTCAGGTATTGATTTGTCGCTCTAGCACCGATCTTTGCCAGGTAGTTGACGCGATTGGGGTTGAGCATATTGAGGTTCCAAGCTCCCACCCCCTGTTGTTGAAGAAAATCAATCTTCTCAAGGGTTTCGAGGATTTGCCTGGTATTGTTACCAGTGGGGGTCCGCTGCAACCAGGACAAGCGTGTTCGCTTTAATTCATCATCCACTTCCAATAAGTTGTCTAAAAACTGGCACTGTTCCTGTTTGAGCAATGGTTGCAATGCTTGATAAATTGCTTCTTGGGCTTGTTGGCGAGCCGTTGCCACCATCTTCTCAAGACGGGTTGTACCAATCCGAATCATCTTGTGCTGCTGAAGGTACTGACAGGTCAGTTCAAAAAGAAGCATGGGTTTGTCGTGTTCTAAAGCCCGTTCTAACAGCCATTGTTCCAACGCCAGCAGATCCAGTGGGGATGCACGACGATAACCTAAAAGGACTTGCACCTGCCGTTGATGATTGCGTTGCGTGCTGGTTCGTTTACCATAAAGAGAGAAGGCATCAGCAGACACCTGTAGTTGCACAGCGACATACTCAATTACAGAGGCAGGAAGCTGTGACAACTGTTCTGGGAAGAATCCCAGATAGCGTAAGCAGCACAAAAACAGGGCAAACCCCAGGCGATTATGATCACCGCGTAGTCTTAAAATGGCACGGTGGTCGTCTGGAGATAACCAAAAGAAGCGGTCTAAATCGGTCTGTGTGATCTCTTGCGGAAAGCGATTTAAGCGATCATGATCTGAGTCAGAGAGAAACTGAACAGGCATGGGATAGACTCATCAAACTGTCCCACTATTGTTCGTATCTGGGACAGTCTGTGTCTAGAGAAGTCCGAAAAACAACGGTTTCAGGAGGGGGAAAGCAAGGATGCCAACCATCGAAAATGGGACAGTTCCTCCCAAGATGTTGCCTCATGCCCAAAAGCGCCCACGTGAGTATCTCACTACCGCAGAAGTTGAGGAGTTGATTTTAGTTGCCAAGAAGCGGGGACGGTATGGGCAGCGGGATGCCACGATGATTCTCTTAGCCTATCGACATGGGTTACGGGTGAGTGAACTCTGTTCACTGCGCTGGGAGCAAGTAGACTTTGAGGTGGGGCTATTGCATGTGCGCCGCGTCAAGCATGGCATCCCCAGTGTGCATCCTCTCCGAGCACCTGAACTGCGAGCACTGCGTCAGTTGCAACGGGAATCATCCCCATCTCCCTACCTGTTTGTGACAGAGCGTGGCAGTCCCATGACTGCTGCCGGATTCCGCAAAATCCTGACCCGTGTGGCTCAACTGTCATCTCTACCCTTTTCAGTTCACCCTCACATGCTCAGGCACGCTTGTGGGTATAAGTTGGTGAATGACGGGCACGATACGCGATCCATTCAGCACTATCTGGGACACAAGAATATTCAGCACACGGTGCGCTATACCGAGCTTGCAGACAGTTGTTTTCAGGAGTTTTGGCAAGACTAACTTCCTTAGCGACCAAAATTTCTCCATTGCTATACAAAGGCGTCATCGAGCAAACTCGCTCCATCAGCGAGCCGATTTTCGAGTACCTTACGAGTGCGCTCCAACTCTGCGGCTAATAGTTTTTCATCGGGTAGGGCTGTTTGGTATTCGGCTGCCAAGATATTGGACAGACCTTCCAGCGCATAGTGAGCCACGGCTTCATTCTTCTTGTTGCAGAGAACTAAACCAACGGGTGGGTTTTCACCAGGGTAGGTCCAATGTTCGCGGGCATAGTTGAGGTACATATGCATTTGCCCTGCGTCAGCATAGGTGAACTCGCCAAGTTTGAGATCGATAATAACCAAACAACGGAGCCGACGGTGAAAGAAGAGCAGATCCACTCTGAACCATTGATCACCGATCCGCAGCCGACGTTGACGACCAACAAAGGTAAAATCCCCGCCTAGCTCTAGGAGAAAGCTTTCAATATGGCGAATGAGGGCTTCTTCCAAATCGTTCTCGGAATATTCGTCTTTGAGATCCAGAAACTCTAGTACAAAAGGGTCCTTCAGCTCTTCTTCTGGTGTTAAAGCATCTTCAGGACGAGGACGGCTACCTTGTTCCAGCATAGCTGCTTTATTACGCGACAATAGAGTGCGTTCATAGTATTGAGTATTAATCTGACGGGTCAGTTGTCGCACAGACCAGCCACCCCGTAACGCCTCTGTTTCGTAGAAGACGCGAGCTTCCAAGGATTTAACGGACAGGAGTTTAACGTAGTGGGACCATGGGAGGGGGAATCTTCCGGACAGTGTCTGGAAAATTTCAGGAGAGAGTGTTTCCGGAGGCGGTCCTTCCTCTAAATGAGGATAGGCGAGATAAAAGGCGCGCATCTGAAAGAGGTTTGTTTTCTGAAACCCACGCCCAAAGCGATCGCCCAGGTCTTTAGCCAACCTTTCGATAATCTGTTTGCCATACTCTGCACGGCTGGCTCCCCGTTGCTCAAGTTCTATAATCCGTCGTCCAATTTCCCAGTAAGTTGCTGTCATGATGGCGTTAACCGATCGTGCAGTAGCATGACGGGCAGCTTCCATGAGTTCAACTACGGCACTGAGTACTGTTGCATAAGTATCAACAGTATCAATGATCTCAAGCTGCTCGGCGATTGGATTATCTGGACTGGGATCTTTAGGCGATTTTGGCACGACTGGTTCCGAAAAATAGTTGGCTTAAGATTGACCTTCAAGCATGGTGATCAGGCGACGTAATTTTCCGGCTTTTTTGCGATTACTATAGCGGTGCTTCGCTTCTGCCAAGATTTCTTCCATTGCTGTTGGGTTAGAAGAGGCATGAACCCAGGCAGCTTCGAGAAAAACTTCGATCGTGATGCGGTTGTCCTTACAGTATCGAGTTAAGGTCTGATCCAGTTCCTTTTCCAGAACGATCGCGGAATGTCGATTGGTCTCCGGGATCTTTGCCAGTTCGGCTTTCAACTCTTCCAAGGTGCCACCAGAGTTAGGTGGTGCTGCTACCTCTATTTGGGGTTGAGCTTCAACTATTTCAGCATCTTGGTCGCTCTCTATCTGCTGCACTTTATTAATGAGGGTATCGGCTCTGGTTGGAACAGCAGGGCGTTGGCGGTTTTGGCGAATTCGGTCTAGGACGCTATCGGACATGGTTGTGATGGTTGAAAAGGTTAGCTAGATCTAAAACCATTATCTACTCAAAAGCAAAAAAGTTAAAAGGCTAATTTTAGCTTTTTGTATTTTGCTTATTTTACACCTCCCTAAATCAACGAGAGAAAAGACTTTAATGTTATGTACATAAAAAGCTAATTTTATTATTTTAGCTTTTTATCTTTCTTGCTTATCAGCTTACTAACTTTGTCAATTAGCACCACAAAGGGATACTCCAGTTCGCTATAACCCATATCACTTAAAGTAGAACGTCGGTTGATGGCTTGTTTGTAACGCTCTGACTCTCGAATAGATGGCAAGATTAATTTCTCTCCTATCTCGTCCCGCATTCCATCAACAGCGGCTCGGCTCTCCTGGGTTTGGGTATTGCCGATCCAACGATCGCGAAAAGGTAATACCCCTAAGACCTGGGCCTCTGTTGCACCAACATCCTGTAAATTTCGCAGCAGATCCAATGTTCTGACTAAAGAGCCGTATCCTTTGACGGATGCTTCAGCGGGAATAATTACGGCATTGGCTGCACCTAATACCGTAAGACAAATCTGTGATCGCTGAGGAGGGGCGTCAATAATACAGACTTTGAATGCATCAGTGACGGGTTTAAGGCGACGCTTGAGTAGGGTGGCACCAACCCCGCTATTCGAGAGGTAATCCTGAACCGTATCAAGCTGATCATCAGCAGGAATCAAAAATAAGTTCTCGTTACCGTCGGTAGGATAGATGCCGTCCTCAGCAGAAACGGACTTTTTGAGAAACTCCAGGAGCGTTGGCTGATTTGGCTGGAGTTCCAGATCCATATATGTAGTTAGATTATGCTGTGGATCAGCATCAATTAATAAGGTGGGGTAGCCCTGACGCGAGAGCAGGCGACCGAGCATGAGGGAGGCAGTAGTTTTGCCTTGTCCACCACTGAGGGAGGCAATCGCAATAGTTAACATAGCCAATTTTCCTTTGAGTCACTTGGACTCTATCAAAAATCCAATTGAATTAAAAAACCTTTTGTTAAAAAGCTAAATTTAGCTTTTTGTATTTTATCTATATTGAAATATACCCGAGCCGGAAGAACCAATTCACCTTTGGTATCCAGATCAAGTGGTTTGAAGCACTGGCTGAGAGTACCGACTAAACTAGCACCCAGCCTCCATTCGCTGGGAAACCCAATTGAATGGAGAGGGAAGATCGCTCAGCGACAGCTAAATCGGTCAAACATCTCCAGCATCACGGATCAATTCAGACAGCACCACTTTATCAGACGGCAAAAGCTCCAGAGTCTGGCATGGGGCTATCTCCACACTATCGATCGCGCATTCTGCCGCTACCAACCGCTGCCACACTGGCTCTGATAGAACTGACCCCAGCGCCGACCGTTGATCTGGGGTCAACCCCTGCCAGAACGCTCGCACCGCCTGCCAATCCTGTTGCTCCACCATCTGCTGCACAATATCCCGCCCATCTGCCAACTCCGTGGGAGACCACACCAGGGATGCGGCGGCCGTAGTCACAGTCCCCTTTTTATTTAAATCACTTACACCAAAGCCCCCCGTGACTACCGCCAACGGTTCCCGCTCCGGCGGTAAAGATTGGCTCTCCCGCTGCGTTTTGCGGTACTCCAACACAGATTGGGCAACCTGCCATACCTCTGGGTCAATATGGTACATCCGTACTTGTTGCCCCCTACCCCCTTGCCGATGCTTACACACCAGTTTTAGTCCCACCTGCTCCAGCAATTGCTGCACGACTCGAATCGGCGTAGCATTGCGCGGAATCGTGATACCCAAAAAATCTTTGATGATCAGCGCATTGCGGTGGGCTTTCTGCGCTAACTCCTGCAACAGTGGATCATCATTCCGCCACTCCCGTTCTGGATCCAGGAACAGGTGTAACCCCAACTCCCGCCGGATCGACCACCCCACCGAATCATTTCTCCAGTCCAGTGGATGTAGTCTCTGGCGTTCTCCCAAGTCTTTCTGTGCCAGCAGTTGCGGCGGGAAGAACACTCGCTTGCCTTGAATCAGTCCTTCCTCGGTAGGGTCGGCTAATAATGCCTCCAGTAAGGTGAACTGGCGCATGGTGCGTCCCCCATTATCCAGGGCAATCAGATCGGCATCCACGACCCGACCCCATGCCGATTCAATTCGATAGCGTTCCAGCTTATAGTAGTCCTGAAGCGTCGGACGTTCCTTTGCCTCTAAGCGTCGGGCTTCAGTGGCAGAAATCTTCTCCGCATTGATGATCCCCTGGCAGCGGGTCTGCTGGTTGATGCCCCTGGCTACTTGCAACTCTTCCTTCGTCTGCCCATCGGTCTCATCTCCCAGTGGGATCACTTGATGTCCCTGAGCGGCAATCAGGTAGCGCACATCTCCCCGCAGATTATTCAACGACTCATTTCGCCGCGCCTGCATCGCTGCCCAGGCATCCCAAGCAAATTCGTCCTCGACCGTCTTTTGCCCCGTTCCCGGAATAATCTTTAACAGAAAGCCCGCCAAATCATTCGCTTGTAGCTTCTGGCGTTTAATCCGCTCCGGGTTAGTCGGACGGTAGCCGCCGATCGGCTGCCCATTCACCCAGACATGCCAATCCACCTTGGGACGATAACGGTTCAGGGCTTGCAGACAATCCGTCCCCGCCAGCGACCCCCCGCCAAATACCCCAAATACCTGATCAAAGTGTGGGACATCAATACTGACCCCCGTGTTGACCGAAGGAGAGTAGATCAGGCAGTCAATCTTGTCCAGTTTGCCGGGTTCATTGATTGATTCGATCAGCGATCGCGCCCACGGTTCATTCGAGGTTTCCGAGTTAATGCAGACAATCTGCTTCTCGACAAACCGAGTTTGTAACGCTTCTGCCAGGTCTTTAGAAAACTCCAAGCCATCACACGCCACAATGATGCGATCGCCCTGAAATAGCGACGCTTTAATCTGCTGCACAATGCCGGATTTATCTTTACCTTCGTACCAAAACACCCGGCGATCGCCATTCTTGTAACGATTCCGGATAATGAACGGTTGCTCCTGCGGGTCGGGGCGCATGGACAGGATGAACTGAAGCGAAACATCCGACAGATGGGCATCGGAGAGCACAATACAACCCGCCGAGTAGATGAAATGCTTCAGCGCTTGCAGGATGGCGTGACGATGCTCCTTGCAGGTAGACGAGGTGAGTAAATGTTGAATGAACTGCTCACACTCATCCAGAAACACGAAATCATAAGTGTTCCCCTCGGTTTTCAGCTTATGTAGCGAATCGGCTGTCAAACTGAGGAATTGTTCCTGCCACATATTCCAGCCATAATCCGAATAAATCGCAGTCCCCAGCCGAGTAGACAGGTTGCGTAACAGGGCAATCCGATGACCCAGATTGAGAATCCGGGCTTGGGGATGAGCCAGCTTAATCTGCTTCAGGAGTTCCGTTTTACCCGTTCCCATGTCGGCGCTCAGGGCAAGAATCCCGTGAGTGGGTAACGGCTGGGTATGTCTGGCAGTATCCAGATCTACTGGCTGCACCAGATAACGCTGATGGATGTCCAGCGCGATCGGATAGGTGAGGCGATAGCCCATTAACCCATGCTGACAACTGCGTTCATACTGGGCCAGCCCGATCGCGTCCAGGTAAAGCTGATCAAACGACTCGGCTCCCCGCGCCACGATGAAATCGTCTACCCCTTTTTCTGGTCCGGGCAGACGGATCACCTTCGTGATGCAACCGGCTGCCTCAACCAAGTTGCCTGTCCGAATCAAGGCATGGCTCACCTGTTGCTGAGTTTTCAGCTTGGGATCGTGGTCAAAACAGAAGTAGATTTGCCGTCCTGGGGTAGCAAAATGTTGCAGGTCAGGAATCAAGTGTTCTGGAGTCTTACCCTGGCGCTTCCGGCGACCATTCCAGACTCCCGGCAGGGCAATCGCCACATAGCCCGCACTTAGCAAAGCCGCTGCTTTCTTAGCTCCCTCACAAATCACGATCGGCAGATTATGCGCCCACACCCATTCCCAAAAATGGGGGGCAGGATTGCGATCGCGCAGCCGTAACATCAGTGGCGTAATCGGGACTCCCTGCCGTTGGGCGATCGCTGCCCATGTCGCCCGATCAACCTCCAGAAAAATTGCCAGAGTTTCGTAACCCGCCGGATGCTCATATTTCCGGCTTTTACCCTTTTGGTGATTGACCAAGGGGGTGTCAGGCTTAAACGGTCCCCAACGGCGCGGCTCTCCCGTCAGGGGATCCAGCGTGTGACAATACCAGCCCGCCTCAAACGGGCAAGGTTTCCAGCGCTCGGTGGCTTTCCAGTTCAGCCATTCTCGGATGAACCAGGAGTCATCAGTGGAATGAAAGTTAAGTTCTGCCAGAGTCGGCGCGATCGCGCTAGCCGAAAATTCTTGGAGATGCTGGGGGTAGAGCATACATGGGTATCCCAAAGTCGTGAAGTGAGTAAGTACGGGTTTCCCATGCGGCAGCGAGGGTATTTGTTCAAAAAAGTTGCACTGTTGAACAAATAGCCCCTAAAATTGGCATAGGAATCCATCCCTGTCGGGGATCGATAATCGAATCCACTAAGGAATCTGGTTCATCCAGATGGCAATCTAATGAATCTGGTTTATGCCAGATGGCACTCTGCCAAGAAAGCCTATTCAATGGGTTAGCTAACTTTCAGAACCGCCAAGCTCCGGGTTAGCGTCCCCAAGCCTTTTCTAAATCAATGAAGCTATGCCCCTACTGTTTGCACCAGTGGGGGTTTTGGCTTCTAGGAAGTCCTAGAACATAACCATCCTCCTTTTCCAATCACAGTGGGACGGCGGTGACACACCATATCACCCGTTTGACCAACGGGGATGCATCGTATTAGATATGGCTGTCTTCCAACTCGCATGATGAAAACCTCTGCATCAAAAGCATAGTAGATCAATGTTGCCTGAAGATCTCACAATATTTTGATCTAATGCCCCAATTCGGGAGATGGATGAGGTTTGCATGATTTTTGCCTTGTATTTCTCAAGAATTTCCCCTATTTAGCGTCAAAAAGCCTTCAGAGGCGTAATGGTAGGGCAATCAGAAACTCATTCACCGCATCGTATTGATCGTGGTAGGTCATGTAGCGAGTGAATAGCGATAACGGAAAGTGGTCTACCAGTTCTGTATTCGGAATCTGTTGGTAACCATTGGTTTGGAGACGGTAGACCGATAAAACGCCATCCTCCCAGAACCAAACCTCGGTGACTCCCATCCGGCGGTAGCCTTCTAAGAGATCGACTCCTCCACTGGTGACGGTGACTTCAAATACTAGATCCGGGTAGGGTTTGCGACTTTCCAGGTTAAAGCACTCGTCGGGTTCGTTTCTGGCTCCCTGTTTTTTAATTCCTAGCGTTGGACCACCGCAACTATAGAAGCGGATACCCTTGGCTCTCAAGTAAGCCTCCAGTAGCACCCGCATGGTTGCTTTAGCTTCTTCATCTGCCTCACTATTTGGCAGAATCTCTAGCGTTCCATCCAAGTAAATCAGCTTTAGCCCTAGGCAATCCTCTAAAGAACGATCGATTTCCTCAAGTTGTTTCCAACTCACCTGATGAATGACCTTTGCCTGTCTGGGGTGCGGCGATCGTAAAACCTGAGATGTCATTACCATCTCCTTTACTTGCTACCTTTCTGCTCAGTTTTAGGCTGCAATTCCCCACGCTCCATAGCTTGTCTAATGCCAACCTCAATCAAGAAAGCAGCGAGGTTAGCCGCAGGTCTTCCCTGTTGCTCTGCCCATCGCTCCAAATCTCCATAAATTGAATCTGGCACCGTTACGGTGAATCGCTTGCTCACGTCGGACATTCCCATATTTCCGTGCCTATATCCTACATGCTTCATTTCATCAGATTGCAAAATCAGCTTAACAGAATCTTATTAGATTCTTATAAGATGCTAGTATCTTAACTGAATCTGATTTGAATGCGATCGCAATCTGTCGAGATTCAGTTGACATCTTCAGTTCTTTTACTTGAAATGCCCACTGCACAAGTCCTAGAGGATTACACCCGTGATGATGTGAGGCGTGAAGTTTTGATCTGGACAGGGCGGGAACTCAGTACTACTCAGTTCTATGCCTGGTTGCCCTACTGCCTGATTCCGTCACCGAAACCCGTTTATACCAAGCGGGATGTCAAAAAATTCTTGTTCATCAGTACCCAGCTTCAGCGGGTCAGAAACCTAGACCTTGCCAAGCACAAGCTCATCCAACGTATCGAACAGCACTCGGAGGAATTTGACCTATGAGTTTAACCGCAGAAGAATTGCAAGCCTTAGACAGCCAACGCACCAAAGCAAAGCGTCCCAACCCCAATCGCGACCAGCAACAACAGCAGTTAGCCCAGGTAGAACAGACAACAACTAATGCCATCTCATCGTTTGCTCAGGCAGGCATTCAAGGCATCAATACCCAGGTTCTTGCCTTTGATAGCAAACTGACCCGCTATGAACGCGATACTGCCCGTGCAATGGCTGACCGATTGCGCCAATCCCCTCTGAGAATTCAGCAATACCTGGTGGAAGAACTGGCAAGCGAAAACACTCCTAGCCCAGACTTTTTGACTGTGATCGATAAAGCTTTGGAAGTTCCCGACCTTACCAGCAATTTTCTCGCGATCTCACCCACCTCGATCGTTGGCGCATTGCCACTGTAAACCGCCTTCCCCATCATCAGGAGATGCCATGTTTGCACCCATCCTCAAGCAGACTATTCCCCACCCCCAGCACACCTGGTTATTGCCAACCGCACTCACCCTAGCGGCATTAGGCATCAGCCAACATCAACTGACCAAATTCAAAAGTCGATTACAGCCAGGAGTTCATTGGATTGAGGAGATTGGCAGCGATCGAGTCCGGCGACATTTTTATACCCATGCCGGAGTGTTGGAGCTATGCAATCTCGTGTGCAGCGATCGGGCTGACCAACTACACCAAGCGATCGTCAGCCAGTCAAGTCATGCGATTATCCCTCGTCCAGCCACCACAGCTATCCATGAATCCCAATGGCAACCGAGGCAACCAGAGCCACCACAGTATCAAGAGCCTGGTCAACTAATCGGCTATCATTCCGCCGCTTTGGATATCCAACCTCCTCCAGTGTCCAGCAAGCTATTGCATGATCCACGCCTGTTTGAACTCCTGCAATTGAAACGAGATGAATTAGAAGTGCAGCGATCGCAGCTAGAGAATGAACGACTCCGGATGATACAGACTGCTTATCAGCAGCAACAATCCGCCATCCCCACCCAGCAGATCCAATATCAACCGCCACCAGAGCTAGACCCTAAAGCTGTTCAGCCCATCAATATCAAGGTCAAGGTAGAGAACAAATCTGAAGGGGGCTACTACTGGAATGCCTTCGGGTTCGTCGAGCTAGTGTTTATGGTTTGCATGGTTTCTCTATTCGCGATCGGAGCCTTTGCCGCCGTTGCTAGCCTGCGACCGCATCACAGCAGCCTACCGGAGATGAACCGCTATGTCTAAGGTCATGTTGGCTATAGTCACCATCAATCTGGGTTTGATGGGGGCAGCTCGCCTACCATTTCCTCACCACCTGCCAGTGGCAGCTACTCAGCCAGCGATCGTTGTTCACCCAACCCCAAGCCCAACAGCATCCCCAGAATTTCCCAGTGTTCCCAGTCCTGAGCCAGTGGCAACTGAACGGGAAGTTTTAGCCGCCACTGTTACCCGTTGCCAGAACTTTGCAGGAGCAAACTTCCGCACCGTTCCCAGTCTGGATAATGCCGCGATCGCCAATGTGATTCCCTGCAATACAGCAGTAGTCCTGACTGGGAATAGCATCCGTGGCGATGGCGAGGTCTGGCTGGAAGCGGAATGGAACGGCGATCGGGGGTGGGTCGCTCAAGTCATGCTCAGTCCGCCACAACGGGTCCGAGTCAGAGAAGCAATTTCACCAGCTCCAGTTGCACCCCTACCCCAACGAACTCGGTCGAATCTGGTGCAGGTGCGTTATGGACTTTGAGCCACCACCGATTCCCAGACGACAACGACCGCGACGCCCCAGTTATGCACCCGTTACAGCCAGAGAATTGTTGCTAGATGGGAGCTTTAAGGATCGTCCCGGTCTACTGATCGCTGAAGCAGAACCTGGTGCGATTGTCCGTTCTCCCAGTGGCGCGATCGTCCCTCAACCGCCTGGCGCGATCGTGCTTCAACCCAGAGGGCTGGCGGTGCATCAACGCTATCCCGTCTATGTCACACCGGGGTTTATCAGTTCTGAGCCAGGGACAAAAACTCAACCTGCCTCCAAAGCTCAGTTCAAGCTTCAGCTCAGAAAGTTTCCCACGCTCAAGTTACCCAACCTGCGTAAATTACGGTTGCCTCACTGGAAACGACCCGCTCCAACCACAACCACGACGACCAGCCCGAGCCAGCCCAAAAGCCAGTCAGTCAAACCATCAGAGAAATTGGCAGGTTTCAAACTCCCCAAACCAGCTTTGTCCGGTGCAGGATTCGGGTCGATCGGGTTGGGTCGGTCGGGGAAGTCAATCGGGAAAGGTGGTGCGGACAATTTCGGGAATGACTCGATCGCTCAACTGCTCGTCAAACTGTTCCTCGTTCTGCTGATTTTGATTCCACTCATCCTCTAGGAGTTACCCAAGTGTTCGGACAACTATTCAGAGCTATTAATGGGCAATCTGGTGGCAGGCTATCTCTGGTTCAAGGGAAGCATTCCCTCACCCCCGATCGCGTGTTCAAATCTGACCCGACCGCCATCACGCCGGAAAATCCTGGCACGTTTGACAGCTTCCGCTCCATACCAGTGCTGACCGCCCCTCGCTACTTTTCGGAGGAGGAAGCCGTCGCCCTGGAAGAATTAGCTACAAAGACCTCTGACCAGTACCGTTACGCCAGCCGAGCCTATACTGCCATGGAAAAAATTGAACGTACCGATGGCAAGCTGCATCGTCGGCATCGGGAGTATGAACAGGTGGTCGCGGATGTTGAATATGGCAAATAGGAAGCCAATGCTGACCTGGCAGACCACTTGCATGGGTTGCGAGGTAAATACGCCCGCTTAGGCACCAACCTAATGAAGACCGAAAGTAAGACAGACAAAGAGATTGAGAAATTACAGAGCAAGATTCAGGGAGTGTGGTAAATGGCGCGATCGCTGCGACTGTTGTTACTAGGTGAGTTGGGACTACTGATAGTGGGCTTACTCCATTGGCTCTTCGTCCATCTGCCAGTATCCCGCCAGTTCATTGTCATTCTGCTGGTGGTCGCGATCGTGCTCTATGCCCTGTCCTGGCTCATTTGTGCACCAATTGCCGCCTACCTCAAGCTCAACCTGCAAGTCTACTGGGCGGTGTTAGTCGGAGCTGCGATCGTCATCATTTTGGGTCTTGGGGTAAGTCTATGGATTGGCTAAAAGCGCTCTGGCAAAGCGTAGCTAAGGACGATCTACCGACTGCTGCCGAGGTGGGATTTGCCTGTGCTTTGACATTAGCCCTCTGGCTAGCGCCTAGCTACATCGCCAATATGAAACCGTGGGAACGGCTGCTGACCTACCTAATGGGCATCGGCGTCAGTGCCACTTATGTTAAGCGCTGCCAGGAATTACAGGAGCAAGAGAGCTACGATCGCGCCTCCCGACTGATGCAGCAAGAACTGGCCCAGCACCAAATTGCCACTGAAGCCGCCTACTATAAGCAACAGCTCAGCTCCCAATTCTTCCCGTCACCCACCTACCCACCAGCGACTGAAATGCCCATGGGGACAACTCCACAGCAGCAACATGCCCCCTTACCTCCCCATCGAAATCTAGCGACTGAAATGGTGCAGCTCGACGGTCATGTGGCTATGGTCAGCAAAACGCGCTCCGGCAAAACTACCTTGCTAGTGCAAGCGATCGAGGAATCTTTAGCCGCAGGGCATCAAGTGCTCGTGCTAGACGGCAAAGGTGATAAGCGCCTGAAAGCCTTGGCTGGGATCCGCTATGTGCATGTGAACATCCCAGAACGGGTGCCGAATGCATTTCAAGCACTGGATGAAATTCTGGACGAACTTACTGATCGCCAAGAGGTTCCAGGCGAACAACAACAACCGATCAGCGTGTTTATCGACGAGTACAATTTGATTCTGGATGCCTGCCGAGATACGGGAACCGGTAAGAAGGGAGAGGAAGTGGCCAAAGCCTTTGCCCGTCGCTCGAAGCGCATCTTGTTGCAAGGGGCGGCGGAGAAGATTTACTTGCGGGCGACGTCTCACACCAGCCGCGTAGAAGATTGGCTCTGGAATACAGGCGTGTTGGATTCCCTCAGTTTCCTAGCCTTAGGTCGGAATGGCGCCTTTGAAAGCCTGGAAGATTTGCTGAAATATCAAATTACGGGCAAACGCGCCAAAGAGTTCAGAGTCCAGCTAGATGCTCTGTATGAACTGACGATCGTGGAGCCAATTGTTCTCACCACCCTGGCTCCAGCTGGATTCTATCGGCTGCCGTTCTATGGTCATGTGCCCGAATCAAGTTCGAATCCATCCCGAATCAACTCCGAATCGAGTTCAGACGCCCGAACCATCCTAGAACGCTGTTGGCAACAGGATTTGAGCGATGCAAATTCGCTCGATTCGCCCGAATTCAATTCAGCTAATGTCGCTCCATCGGGGGAAAATCAGCCTGATGCTAAAAACGATTCACCCGAATTGGAGTTTCCCGAAATTGATGAACTGGAGGATATGACGCTGCGATCACTGATTCTGGAGTATCGTAGGCAGGGCGTCACAGGGCAAAATGCTTTTATCAAAGCCTTTTGGGATATCTCGGCCGGTGCAAAATCGCACAAAGTTCGGCAGGTGATTCTCACTGAACTTCGGCGGGTGATTCTCACAAACCTCGGCACCCCATTCCCAACGAACTTCGGCAGGTAATTCTCACAAACTTCGGCACCCCCTTTACACTCGCTGTCAACGACAAGCGGAGGTAGCGGGGATATGAAACGGAAGCAACAAGGAGGATTACTGCCTGTGGCAAAATTTCGAGAGATCTTGCGACTTCACGATCTGGGCTATAGCCAGTGCCAGATCGCCCAAAGCTGTGCGGTGGCACGCTCAACCGTGCAAGATTACATTCGTCGCGCCACTGCCAAGAACCTGAGTTATACCGAGTTGACCCAGTTGAGTGACAGTGAGGCGCAAGCGGCGCTGGGCAAAGGAAGACAGAACCCCGAACAGCGGGCGGAACCGATTGACTTTAGTGCGGTAGATGCCCAATTACAGCATAAAGGCGTGACGCTAGCTCTGCTGTGGCAGGAGGGACTGGACAAAGGACAATGGAACTGTAGCTACGCCACTTTTTGCCGCTGGTACAACCAGTGGCGGGTGCGGCACCAGTTGTCGATGCGGCAGGTGTACAAGGGAGGTGACAAGCTATTTGTGGACTACTGCGGGCTGACGGTGCCCATGCAGGACAAGGAAACCGGACAAGTGATGGCAGCCCAAATCTTTGTCGCCTGTTTGGGAGCGAGCAACTACACCTACGCCGAAGCTACACCTACGCAGGAATTACCGCACTGGATTGGGTCGCACCAGCGGGCACTAGCGTTTTTCGGTGGTGTGCCGCAGTGCATTGTGCCGGATAACCTCAAGTCCGGGGTCACCGACCCTTGTCGGTATGAACCGGGCATTAATCCGAGTTACCAGGAGTTCGCCGAGCACTATGGGGTCGCCATTATTCCGGCTCGACCGTACAAACCGCGTGACAAAGCCAAGGTCGAAAAGGCAGTGCAGGAGGTAGAACGACAAGTGCTGGCACCGTTGCGGCACGAGCAATTCAGCACACTGAGCGACCTTAATGCTGCTATTGCCCAGAGGCTGAAGGCGTTAAATGAGCGGACGATGCCCGGTTATGGGGTGTCGCGACGGGTATTGTTTGAGCAAGTAGACCAACCTGCCCTCTCTCCTTTACCGGTTCAACCCTTCACGTTTGCCCACTGGAAGACAGCGAAGGTCAACCTGGACTATCACATTGAGGTCGAAAAGCACTATTACTCCGTCCCCTATTGGTTTGTGCAGCACGAAGTGCGAGTCAAGGTGTCTGAGCAAATGGTCGAAATCTTTCACGATGGCAAGCGGATTGCTGCCCACGAACGCTGCCGCCTGCCCCATCGCCACACGACGCTACCCGACCATATGCCGCCTGAACATTGGGCCTACAAACGCCAGTCGAAAGAACGCTTTTTAGCCTGGGCGCAACAGGTCGGACGCCACACGACAAGCCAGGTGGAGGCAATGTTTGAACGCAAAGACCATGAAGAGCAGGCGTTTCGTACCGTGCGAGGTTTGCAGTCTCTAGCAACGCAGTATGGCACGGCGCGGCTGGAAGCGGCTTGTCATCGGGCGAATGTGTTTGGCATTGTCAGTTTGCGTCGCATCCGCTCCATGCTGCAAACCCAGTTGGACAAAGAACCCTTGGCGGATGACAATCCAGTCGTTCCGGTTGTTGAACATGCAAACGTCCGGGGTGCTCAGTACTATTCCTAACTATTTCTCATTGGATCAATTCTCATGATGAATCCGTCTACGATTGAACAACTCAAAGCCTTGCGCCTGGTCGGGATGCTCGAAGCCTGGAGTGAGCAACAGACCAGCAGCACTTATCACGATCTCAGTTTCGATGAACGACTAGCACTGTTGGTGGAACGTGAGCACTGGCGACGTGCCCAGCAACGGTTGCAACGCCGCATCAAGCAAGCTCAACTGACGACCACTGCCAGTTTGAATGACATTGACTTTAACGTCGCTCGTGGCTTGAGCAAGGTGAAGTTTCTGGAGTTGGCACAGGGACAATGGTTACACCAACACCTTCAATTGATCCTTGTCGGACCCACAGGTGTGGGCAAAACCTTCCTGGCTTCGGTGTTGGCAGACGCCTTCTGTCAGCAGGGACACAGTGTGCGCTACTTCAGAACCGCAGACCTCTTGTTGGAATTAAAACTTGCCAAAGCAGATGGATCATTGCCTAAGTGGAAACGACAATTAGCCACCTTCAACCTGCTCATCCTCGATGACTGGTTGCGCGATCCTCTCTCCCAGGAACAGGCACGCGATCTACTCGATCTGTTGGACGAACGCTATCGCAAAGCGGCTTGTTTGTTTGCGACCCAACTCCCCGTTTCTCAGTGGCATCAACAAATCCAAGACCCCACCCTGGCTGATGCTATGCTCGACCGCATTGTTCACGATGCGCTGAGACTGTCTCTCAAAGGAGAGTCGATGCGAAAGTTAACCAGTTCGGTTCAACCCGATACGGCTGAATATGCCATCGCCTAATTCAGCCAGAGAGGGATCATGTTATCGTTTGGAGCAAAGGTGATCTCACATGCGATCTGATCTACAACAAATTGACCGGCCGAAGCAGACGAAATTAACCCTGCCGAAGTTGGGTGAGAATCCAGTGCCGAAGTCACTGAGTTGACCCTGCCGAAGTGATGAGAATATGCAGCCGGTGAGAGTCGCCGTTATCTCCGAGCTAGAGAACGCTATCAATGGGTTTGTCAACGGTTTGGACTCTGAACCGTCTATCTGGTTCTAAAACACTCGCGAAATTTATTCCTACAACAGGGGTTCATTTGGCACCACTTGGAGTATCGTAGAGCCTAATTTCGTTGCCTTGGCAGGAGCACCACCATGTCACCCCAACCGGATATTGCCGACGGATTCCAAGCCGAGCAGACCTGGCGACAGTTGCAATTTGAGCGGCACCAACGCTTTCTGGCTCAACTGAAAGCAGAATTTCATGCCCTGCGACCACCGGGATCGCTCCCTTACCGCCCAACTACCAATGTTCCAGCCCCAGCCGTTCGTGCCGCCACCGGCAACCATAGCCTTCGTTCTCGCCGCTCCCCGCTGAAGGGGTAAAGGTAGCGAAGCTGCAACGAAGTGCCACGCAACGGCTAGAACTTAATAACAGTAAGGATTCCAGAAAAATTTTCTACTTTTTAATCCAACCAGAAGTCCTTGAAGCGACCTGGTGCTAATTCGGTATAGCGCACGGTGTGCTGGATGTTTTTGTGCCCCAGATAAGCTTGAATCGCTCTGGTATCGTGTCCTTTGGACGCGAGGTAGAAACCACAAGCATGACGCAACATATGCGGATGAACTGGAAAGGGAATCCCTGCTCGTTGCCCAGCCCGTTCAATAATGCCTCTGGCAGTGTCTGCTGCCATGGCGGCTCCTCGTTCCGAAACGAATAAATAAGGGGAATCTGGATAGTCTCGTTGCAATTGCCGCAGAGATCGCAACTCAGGTCCTCGGAGGGGATGAACAGAACTAACTCCTTGCTTCAAACGGTTGATGTAGATCGTGCCACCGTTGAAGTCTACTTGTTCCCAGCGCAGCGCCACCAATTCAGAAACCCGCAAGCCATGACGATAAGCAATCAAGATCAAGGTTGCATCTCGATGACCATGTCGTCCCACCGTTCTGGCAGCTTTGAGCATTGCCTCAACTTCCCGAGGCAGCAAATGTTCACGGGTTCGCAATTGGCAATTAGGCGTTTTAGGGGGTGGAGCAGTTGGCATGATCAAAACTTGCCCGAAAATGATGGACGGACACCTGTAAACGAAACGGCTGAACTCCCACTTCCTCCTGAATCAGTTTCGCAAACTTGCCCATAAACAAGCGAAAGTTGGTAAGTTTATTTACTTTTCCAAGATTGAGCGAATCTGCCGATACACTATCGCCTGAATCAATCGTGTGAGGGGTATCGACGATGAAGCGGCAGTGGACACCGGAAGAGTTGGTTGAACAATTCACGCTACTGCCGGATGAAATGGCATTGCTGGAGCCGAAAGTGGGGGCAAACCAATTGGGGTTTGCCGTGTGGCTTAAATTCTTTCAACATGAAGCTCGTTTTCCTCACAGTCGTCAAGAGATTCCGAAAGCAGCCGTTTCCTACCTGGCAGCCCAACTCGACCTCTCGCCTAGACTGCTACAAGACTACAACCATCAAGGACGCAGCGGCGCTCGTCATCGCATTGAAATTCGAGAATTCTTCGGATTTCAAGAGTCCACCTTGAAAGATGCCGAAGCCATGAAAGATTGGTTGTCTCAACAGGTTCTGGTCTATGACCGACAAGAATCACACCTTGAGGCTACTGTGTACCAACGTTTTCGAGAACTGAAACTGGAGCCTCCTAGTCCCAAACAGGTGAAGCGGTTGATTGGTTCTGCGATTCGTACAACCGAAGCCAGCTTTTGTGATCGTCTGCTGCAACAACTGTCGGCTGACACCCGAAGCAAGATGGATGACTTGTTAAAGACAGAGGTGAGTGAGCCTGAGGAGGAGGCGATCCAGTTCAAACAGTCCATGTTCAGTTTTCTCAAGAGCGATCCAGGACGGGTCGGGCTGGAAAGTCTGTTCAAGGAAACTGACAAGCTGAACCACATTCGCCAATTGGGTATGCCTGCGAATTTGTTTGACGCGACTCCACCCAAAGTGCTTGGGCATTACCGTCGTCGCGCTGCTGCCGAAACTCCCCGCGATCTCAGACGGCATCCAAAGGCGATTCGCTATGCCCTGATTGCCGCTTTCTGCTGGCAACGCAGTCAGGAGATTAGTGACAACCTGGTGGAATTGTTAGTGCAGATTGTGCATCGCATTGGCATTAATGCAGAACGGCGGGTAGACAAACAGTTGCTCGAAGACTTCAAGCGGATCGATAACAAACCCCATTTGCTCTATCAGATCGCCACTGCCACACTGGAGCATCCAGAGGAAATCGTCAAAGAGGTTGTTTATCCGATTGCCACTCCGACAACCCTCAAAGCAGTTGTTCAGGAATATCATGCCAGTACAACCTATGACCAGAAGGTGTACACGGTGATGCGATCTTCCTATCTACATCATTACCGACGCATGGTACCCAAAATTTTAGAAACATTGGAGTTTCGTTCTAACAATGAAGTACACCGTCCCGTTGTTCAAGCGCTAGAACTGCTCAAGAAATATCAAGATAGCAATCAGCGTTACTATGCCAGTGAAGAACAACTTTACGTCAAAGGAGTACTCAAAAGTGGTTGGCGCAATCTGATGGTGGAAACCGATAGTGAAGGCAAAGAGCGCATCAATCGCGTCAATTACGAAATCTGCGTATTGCAAGCATTACGTGACAAACTGCGCTCAAAGGAGATTTGGGTGGTTGGGGCGAAGCGCTATGGTAATCCAGAATCTGATTTGCCCCAGGACTTTGACCAAAATCGAGAGGTGTACTATCAGGCACTCAAGCACCCCCTGGATGCGGAAGCCTTCATCACTCAACTGCAAGCGGAAATGACACAAGCGTTGACATTGCTGGATCAAGGACTACCCAAAAATTCAGCGGTGCGGATCATCAAACGTCAGGGAAACAATTGGATTTCAGTAACTCCCCTAGAGAAACAGGCAGAACCCTATAATATCCGCTACTTGAAAGGAGAAATCAACGGGCGTTGGACCATGACCAGTTTGCTCGATGTGCTCAAGGAAGCAGATCTGCGAGTCCACTTCACACAGCAATTCAAAACGACTGCCTCGCGAGAAATGCTCGACCCTCAAACAAGTCAACGACGGTTGCTGCTGTGCCTTTATGCCCTGGGCACCAATACCGGACTCAAACGGATTTGTGGCGGCAGGAAGCACGACCGCTACGATGATCTGCGTTACATCAAAAAGCATTTCATCAATAAAGAGGATCTGCGTCGTGCAATTGCTCAGGTTGTCAATGCGATCTTTGCCAGCCGCAGAGAAGCGATCTGGGGAGAGGGGACAACCACCTGTGCCTCAGATGCTAAAAAGTTTGGCTCCTGGGACCAGAATCTCATGACGGAGTGGCATATTCGCTACGGCGGGCGTGGGGTTATGATCTACTGGCATGTCGAGAAGAAGTCTGCCTGCATTTATTCGCAACTCAAGACCTGTTCGTCCTCAGAAGCGGCTGCCATGATTGAAGGGCTACTGCGACATTGCACGGACATGCCTGTGCAGAAGAACTTTGTGGACACCCACGGACAGAGTGAAGTTGCGTTTGCCTTTTGTCGTCTGCTGGGGTTCGAACTAATGCCCCGGATTCGTCGCATTGGAGCACAACGACTATCCCTACCACAATCTGGGCAGCGGCAGAACTATCCCAATTTGCAAGCCGTGTTGGCAAACAAGGCAATTGATTGGGACCGCATTCGACAGCAGTATGACCAGATGGTCAAGTATGCCACTGCCCTCCGGTTGGGAACCGCAGAAGCAGAAGCGATCCTGCGTCGATTTAACCGAGCAACTTCTCCCCTCCATCCGACCCATCTGGCCCTAATAGAACTGGGGAAAGCGATTCGGACGATTTTCTTGTGCCGCTATCTACACTCTGAAGAACTCCGCCACGAGGTGCATGAAGGGTTAAACGTGGTGGAGCAGTGGAATGGGGCAAACGGGTTCATCTTCTACGGCAAGAACAGCGAGATTGCCACCAATCGGCTGGATGAGCAGGAGCTATCAGTCCTGGCGTTGCATTTGTTGCAGATTTGTTTGGTCTACATCAACACCTTGATGATTCAGCAGGTACTAGCAGAACCAGGGTGGATGAAGCGGATGTCTCCAGAAGATTTGCGGGCATTGACTCCTTTGATCTGGGAGCACATCAATCCGTATGGCACCTTTGAGTTGGACATGAATCAGCGGCTAAAATTGGATGCGGCTTAGAAGTGAAAATTTTTCTAAAATGGTCTTCCAGCAAGGCTTCTAGCCGTCGCGTGGCACTTCGTTGCAGCTTCGCTACCTTTACCCCTATTATCCATCGATCGCAGTAGTCAGTTGCAGACTACAGGCAAACTTGCGAATGCCATTGGATTAGATACGTTGCGTTTGCTCAAAATACCAACCACGTCAAGCGCGATCGCTGACAATGCTTACGTGAACCGCTTTACAGCCGATCGCTTGTGTTTTTTGAGATATCTTCGATCTCGTCGCTTGATTTGCTTAATTGACTTGACTCGTCCATCAACGAGGATAATTTTTTTCTCTGAGGTATTAGTGGCAATTCCTTTGCTATAACGGTGGGGAGACATGCGAGAAGCCGCCCGTGACATCGGTGATAGTTCATAGCGGGTTCTACTCCGTCCATTCCGAGTCATGGTACGCCCTCGCTCTACATTCAAATGTCCGCGATCGCGCACCGGATTATTCACTGTGGAATGCGGACCTAAGCTAGCCACGTTACCAGGCAGGCTGTTTAACTCCGTAATAAACTTTTTACCCGCAGCTTCTAATGCCGTTTGGGTGCTGCTATCTGCCTGCTTGTCGTAAGCGGCTTTTGCCTGCACTAACTCATCTCTAGCCTGTTTAACTTGAGTGTCTACTTTTTGCCATTTTTGCACCTCTGGATCATCCAGCTTCTGCTGTTTGGCAAGGCGGTTTACCTTTTTGGTACTGGCATTCAGGAGCCGATTAGTCCATCGCTGGAAGTCAGCCGCATCCTCTTTGCCATTCAGAAACAGTTCGGTATTTTTGCGAATATCGGCAAAGGGGAACCGATGGGGAGAGGCCAGATCTTCCGTTTGGAGATTCTTGGTTCTGACATCGCGACCCGTTTCGTGATAGTACAGTTCGGCTGAAAGAGATTTAACATGCGATCGAAAGCCAGGTCTACCCGTCGCCTTAAAGATGCCACCTTGGCGGATTAACTTTAGTCCAGCCTCCCGTTTCTTTTTGGTTTTGCTTTTATTAGCATTATTTGTCTTTGCCCGTTGAATCATCATGATGCCTCCCGAATTCGGTGTGACCGCTTGGATGCGTTGAGGGGAGATCATCGGTTGACTCATGGCCAACTTAGCCTGGAGCAGCGGCGGGAAGGCGAAGGGAACCCTTGTCCCTTCTAAAGGTTGGGCATCTTTCTGACTAGAGGCATGCACCGAAATGCGACTCAAGTGATGACCAAACTGTTGCGCCCGTCTCAAGGCTGCTTGGTGAGATGGAATCGTTCTCGATCGATCTGAGTTAGCCACTGGAATAGCTTTAGCCTGGATGAACTGAGGACTAGCTGAGAAAACGCTAGAAGTAGGGACTGAAGTGATAGATGAGTCCTCAAGTCGTTTTTTGTTGGCGTATCGATACCGTTTTGCCATAGCTCAAGAGCGTCCTCGCAAGAAAGGGAAAACATCAGAAATCCTGTATTCAGATCCACCGTTGCCAGGAATTCGCGCTGTACTCTACCTGATATTCAGCCAACTAAAAATTCAGGGTCAGTGAGGGTACATCAATCAATTCAAGTGAGCGATCGCGGCACATGCAACAGGAAACACCGAGCTTGAATGAAGACTAACAGATCCACCAGTCTTATTCTTTCAGAAAATTGCGATCGCTAGAATCATCTCCAGCGATCGCGGCTGATCCACTCAGGTTGCAATTAATCAGGCACAAATGGCAATCAGGTTGTAGCTTGCCAACGGGCGATCGCTGACGGGCTGAAACCATTGGTGTAGCTGCGGAATACCTTGCAGAGAAGAGGCGATGCCCCAATCTGTCCTTAAGACACGCTTGCGTCAATCACGCCAGTTAGGGAGCAGATTCGATCTCCCTGACAGTGACACCGCTACAGGTAGCAAACGTTGAATTCATGACAGACACGTGATCAGCGATTAATTCAACCGTACCATCGGCATGGCGTTGCCAGGTGTTTGCTTGGATCAGCGTCGGAACGGCAGCAGGTTCTTGGGCAACGGGTTTACCAACTTGGCGGTAGGTCGATAACTCACGCACATCATTCCAAGTGCGATCGGCTTGCACTTGCTGCATGGGGTTTTGTGGTACGCCACCGCGTCCTGTCGCAATAAAGCTACTGTCCTGCGACCCAGTACAACCTGTGGCAATTTGTTGCGAGGAGTCTACCACATTGGTGGGTAATTCCACCAGACCAGAATTTGGATCTACACCGATGTTATTAACCTGAACGGTGCCACTGACACCGAACTGGGAACTCGCCGTGATGTCACTCTCTGGTGTCAATTGATCGCGGTACTTGAGTCCGATAATCCCTTGTGTCGTGATATTAATATTGCCACCTCGACCTTGAGATGCATTAGCAATGATGTCGCTATTTTCCAGCCCTGCAACGACGGGGGATGCAATAGTTATATTGCCTCCATTGCCTTTACCTCCTGCTGTAGCACTAATAAAGCTGCCATGACGCATTATCACCCCCTTTTGTAACTGCAAGTTGAGATTCCCCCCTCCCCCGAAAGCGGTGGAAGCTGAAAGACTTGCCCCATTGTCGAGTTTCAAGAAATCGGCATTCACCGTTAAGGTACCGGCTTGACCTAAGCCACGATTTTCGACGAAAACCGATGCGCCATTGTTAATAGTAAGGGTACGGGTATTGATGGTAGTGTTACCTGCACTAGCATTGGAAACTAGCCCTACAGGACGAACAGCTGTACCGATATAGCTAGGATTTTGGGCATCTTTGACACCGTTCACTTCAATTGATTCCGATGCATTAATAATGAGATTCCCGGCACTCCCAGAAATAATGCTGGAAGCCGATACCCTTGCCCCCCCTTGCACTGACAGAGTACGCGTATTCACGGTTAAATTGCCTGAATTCCCAACCCCAAACGTAGCCGCCGATAGCAAACTAAAATAAAAACCAGTTGGCGCTCCAGCATTCAACACCTGAATCGTATCTGCATTTACGGTGATGTTGCCACCAGCACCCGAACCAAAGGGTCTGGCAGCCACATTGCCACCTGCCGCAATGACCAAATCGCGGGTAGAGATTGCTAGATTTCCTCCCTTGCCCTGACTATGGGAACTGACCACAACCTGACTGACCGCTCGAAACGCATTGGGGTCTCCCGCCGTAAACCCATTAACCGTCATATCAGTAGCATTGATGCCAATGTTGCCACCAGGTGCTGCACTAAAGGTGCGATCGAGCACAAAGCCCCCCTGATCAATCAACAGGCTGGGAGTGTTAATCAGGATATTTCCAGCTGCACCGACAGCCGTAGTTTCATTCACTAACGCGCTAGAGGTTAGAAAATTTGGCGATTTCCCAATAATTTGCAAGGACTTTGCGGCATTGACGACAATATCGCCTGCGGTCTGGGTGCCCTGATTTTGCACCAGCACCAGAGAACCGCCCTGGACATTGACCTGATTTCCCTGCACCTGGATCGAACCGGGACGGGTTCCACGCACCGAGGCTAAAGCCCGTTGGGTCAGCTGAATATTGCCAAAGCTAGAGGCATTCGGATAACTCAGCGTCAAACCTGGGGAATTGGCATTCAGAGCTACGCTACCGCCGATGACACTGCCTAATTCAATGCGCCCTCCGGGTGCGGAAAGCAACCCGCCCGTTACAGCCAAGTCACCACCGATCAGTGCCAGGGTTTTGCCTGCGTTCACCTGTAAGCCTTGAGTACCGAGGTTTAAGCTTACTCTTGTTGAGGCATCGAATGTGGCAGCATTCCCTGCTCCCTGGACGGTGATCGGTCTGGCATTGGCTCCCAGTTGCAAGCCTACAGGCACACTGATGGTCAATAAAGGGGGGGCGGTTGTATCGGTTGCACTAAACGTTGTCCCATCGGCAAAACTAACGCTGGTTGCAGTGGTAGCCGTAAAGGAACCACCAAGATTCAACCTGGCGTTGGGACCAAAAAGAATGCCTGAGGGGTTGAGCAAAAATAGGTTGGCGCTGCCGTTAGCGCGGATTAAGCCATCAATGTTAGAAATATTGCCGCCTGTTACCCGCGCAAAAATATTCTGAATGGTGGTGGCGTTATTAAAGAAGGCAGAACCACCCGTAGGCACAGAGAACTGACTGAAGCTATGAAACAGGTTACTGCCCTGGGTCGTGCCATCGGTGATCGTGAAATTGTTGCCGCTCTGGGTGACGGTGGTGTTGAGAGTGCGATCGGGAACTACCTGCGCGTGGATGGGTAAGGTCATTCCCACTGTGGCTAGCAGGAAGGAACAGCACCCAAACCAGTAGTGCATCACCTTCATTCTCTTTCTCCTTGCTGAATAATTTGCTTCAAGACACCAGAAATCGTTCGCAAGATGCTAGCGCTCAGGGTTCCTTGCCCTAGGGTTCCCCAATTTTCGCTCACAGTAGCTAATTAACCAAACCCAACTGGCAGACCTGCCAAATGAGATCACGTTAGGGGTTGAATCTACCAATCACAGGGAACTGGATGACAGGGAAGCCGTAGTGCAGGACTGCTAAACCAAAATCAACGAAACTACAGCCGTTGTCGGATGAATAAACCACAGTGAAGATGGGGAGTGGGGAGTGGGGAGTAGGGAGTGGTGTGGTTTAACCAAGTGAAAATTGCTGTAAGTCGATCGCGGCATGAGTAGCGGGGTATTAGCGGCTATCAGGATCTCACGGCTATCTTTCCAGAATTGAGGGAGAGCGACGATCGCATTCTCCTCTAGTCCACCGCGATCGCAGCTCGAGCAATCTACCTCAGTGGTGATATTTTGATAGCAAAATAGCTACTGCTCTGATCAGCCTCATACCAGTGGGGGTGCGTTATAAATTCCTTCAGCTTGCTATGTGCCCATCGTAACCTGATGCCCATTTCCTTAAGACAACTTTTAACGCTCGTCCTAGCTTTTGCGATCGCTCTGGGAATCACCTGGTCGGTGGGTCACCCCGTACAGGCTCAGTTCTCGTTACCGGAGGGATTTGGACAGAGTAACAATGTTAACCCACCAGCAAAAGTTGCCCGGTACGGCAACCTGGAAACAATAGCGGTAGACTCTCCACTCAGCCTTCGCCAATTGTTTACCATCGCCTCGCCCACGGTTTACGATCGCAGTCCTGCATCGTTGGCAGACCGACAGACCATTGAACAACGGGCGCAGGAGATCAGTGCCCGACTCTTGCTATTGCTTAACCGTCCAATGCAACCAGAGACATTAGAGTTTGATGTCTCACAACTCAATAACATCAAGATTATTCGAGCGCGGGATGCTCGATATCCTGAACCTCTAGTATTGATGTCTGTGACAGAGCTAGACGCTCAGTTTAACGGGCTTCCTGTGGATCAACTGGCAGAACAATGGCGCAGCACTTTAGAACAGGAACTCCGAACTGGGCTGAAAAATCTGCCGCAGAACCAGCAACGGGTCTGGCAAATTCTGCTCTGGCTGGTACTGTTGACCGCGATCGGTGTAACTCTCAAGTACGGTCTATCCCGCCGACAAAAGCAGTTGCGACGGCAAAAACAAGCGATTAATGCAGCACCCCTTCACAATGAACTGAATCCGCTTCCATCTGAAGGGACAGTGATCGCCCCCGAAGCCAGGCTGGTGCAAATGCGAAACCACCTGTTGCAGCGGCTATCACATTTGTTCCGTCTCGATTACCAACTCAGTTTACTAGACTTTGCCCAGTGGCTATCGTTCTGGTTGTTAATCCTTGCCTGGTATGGCGGCGGTCTGTGGCTGGCAGCGGTTTCGCCCTATTTGATCAGTGGGCAGTTCAGGTTTGTGGAAGTCCCACTTGATCTGTTAGCGGTCTGGTTCTTTACCGGGCTGTTGATTCGCGTCAGCCGATGGCTGATTGATCGCTTAGCTGTTCGCTGGCAAAAGACGGAGGTAAATCTTATCAGCCTGGGCGATACTCAACGTCATCAACTTCGGGTTTCCACGATTGCGGGTGCAACCAAAGGCTTGGTGACTATTGGACTGCTGACCCTGGGAGGGCTATGGGCATTGAGCGAGATCGGAGTACCGACAGCTTCCACTGTGGCAATTCTGGGCTTGTTGGCATTGGCAATCTCCTTTGGCTCCCGACGGTTGGTTGAAGATTTGGTGAATGGTTTTTTAATCCTGGCAGAAGACCAGTTTGCGATCGGCGATTACATTGATCTGGGAACGGTTTCTGGACTAGTTGAAAACCTGAATCTGCGAGTCACCCAACTCCGCAGTGGTAGCGGTGAAATGATCACCATTCCCAACAGCAAAATCAGCGAAGTGAGGAACCTGACGCGAGGATGGTCACGCGTTAATTTCAGCATTGATGTGGCATATCAGACTGATCCCGATCGCGCCCTGGCATTGATGCAGGAGGTAGCTCAGGGGCTATACAACGACCCAACATGGCACGACCAGATTGTGTCAGAACCGAAGGTGCTGGGCATTGACAGCGTTTCTCACAGTGGGATGACGATTACAACCTGGATTGAGACGCAGCCGGGTCAGCAGTGGGCTATCGGTCGAGAATTTCGCCTACGGGTACGACGAGCGCTCGAAGAACACGGCATCGAAATTGGTGTGCCGCAACAAACCTATGCGTTGGAACCACCTTTTGCAACTTCAAATCACAGTTCTAAAGCTGATTGACTGACAAATCTTTTGAGGGGTTGGCCTGGTCGCCCACCCTGCGGGAAGCAAGCTACACCCTAGCCCTCTCCTGTGGGAGAGGGAACCAAAAAACTGGATCGGCTTCCTTCTCCAACGGGGAGAAGGGTTGGGGATGAGGGCAAAGGAGTTTTGTCAGTCAACCAGGATAGGCACTCTAACAGCAGCCGATTAACCCAGTCTTCAAGGAAAACCATGAGTAAAGGTCAGAAGCCAATGGTAGGCACACGGGTATCCCATAGCGCGATCGCCCAAGCTTCGTCACAATAAAGGGTAAGCCTGACATCCGGAGCAGTCCCTGCCTATGATTGCCACTCCCCAACCACCCAGCATGACGATCGCTGAATATCTGGACTGGGAACCGCTCCAGGAACTTCGCTATGAATATAGCCACGGCACTGTCACCGCCATGACTGGCGGAACGATTCCGCACAATGACATAGCCCTTAACCTTTACCGTGCCCTTTATCCCCAGGTTCGCGCTCACGGCTGCCGCATTAATGTGGCTGATGTCAAAGTCGAAATCAGCAGCGATAGTCCCTACTACTACCCTGATGTTGTCGTAACTTGCGATCCGAGCGACCTGACTGCCCGGAAACTACTACGCTATCCCAAGCTGATCATTGAAGTGCTGTCTCCCGGCACAGAAGCCAAAGATCGCGGCGAAAAGTTCGCTCACTACCGCTCCAGCCCGACCTTGCAAGAATATGTTCTGGTTGAATCGGAGCAGATCGGTGTGGAATGCTATCGGCGGGGAGAGGGCAGGTTATGGCTGTACTATCCCTACACGGCTGGAGATATCATCACACTCGAAAGCATCGGTTTTAGTTGCCCGATCGAACTCTTATATGAAAATGTCACTTTTACAGACACCTGAATCCGCCTATTAAGGTAATAGCTCAACATCTTCATACAGCAACGCCAACGGAAATCGTAACTCCAAACTGGCTAAATGAATCTCCGTGGTTTGTATATCAGCTTCACTGCCGATATACTGCAAGCCGTGAGATCGCGATCGTCACAGGTGACAGATACATCGGCATAGTGAAATGAACCATTCTCCAAGCCGGCGATTTTGGCAGCACTGGTCAACCCCTTACACTATGCAGGCCCCAATATAGGACATTACAAATCGGTCGCCTTAGATAGTAGGTCTTCAGCTATCAGCTTTTCCTGAATAGCAAGAACAGCAGCCTGAGTGCGATCGCGCACATCTAGCTTCTGTAAAATGGCATGAACATGAACTCGTACTGTTCCTGGTGCGATGTATAGCACTTCAGCAATCTCTTGATTCGTTTTGCCCTCCGCAATTAAAGCTAGGATTTCCTGTTCTCGCCGAGTCAGAACAGGAGCCAATTTATCTGAATCACTTGCTGGTGTAGCACTGGCATTATTTTCAAAGGCAGCCCGAATCTCAGTTGTCGCCGCAGAATCCCACCAAGAAGCGCCAGCGGCGACTGATTGAATGGCAAGAATGAGCGTCTGTGATGGTGCACCTTTGAGGCAATAGCCTTGTGCTCCGACTTCGATGATGCGGTTAATCAATGCTTTTTGCGTGTGAGAAGTGAGCACCAGAACTGGAAGGTTTGGAGCTAACAGCCTGATCTGCCGACAAGCTTCAATTCCACCCAACCCCGGTAAACCAATATCTAGAACGATGATATTGAGCGAGTGGGATTTAACGATTTCGATCGCCGTTTCTCCATCCTCTGCTTCTGCGACAACTTCCAATCCCGGTTCTCGCTCTAGCCGCACCCGCAATCCAAGACGGAAGAGTTCATCATCCTCAACTAGAAGAATTTTGAGCGGTGGAGATGCCATCTTAAACAGAAAGGGAGGGATGATACGGAAAAGTCGGTAGCCGAAAGGCAAAGATTGCTCCAGTGGGTTGCCGATTCTCTGCCCAAATTGTACCGCCGTGGGCTTCGATAATTTGGCGAGATAGGTAAAGCCCCAAGCCTGACCCCTTTGCTTGGCGATCACTTTGTCCTTGATAGAACCGCTCAAACAGATGGGGAAGCTCATCTAGTTTAATGCCTGCCCCACTATCCTTGACCTTGACTGTCTGGTACGAGTGCCCTGCTTCAAGGACAACCTCAACCCGTTCACCACGAGGAGAATGGTTAATGGCATTCGTGAGTAGATTTGCCATAACTCGCTGAAGTTGTAGAGCATCTCCCTTGACCCAAAGGAATTGACGAAAGTCAGATGCTCCATAATGGAGAGAAAGATGAACTCGGCGGCTAGCAGCCAACTCTGTCATGGTTGCCTTAACCTCCTCTGCAACCTCAACCAGATCAACTGGGGCAAGATTCAACTGCAACCCTTCATTATCATTTCGGTAGACATCCAACAAGGTTTCGACCATTTGTAAGGTTGTTTTATGACTCCGCATCATGGTTGCCAAAACTCTCTGTTGACCTGGCTCAACCGAGCCAAAACTACCATGCTGGAATGCTTTGAGTGTTTCGATAGCTCCCAGTAGGGGAGTTTTCAAATCATGGGTTAAGGCTGAGGCAAAGTCCTCCCGGATGCTAGCTAACTTTTCCTGTGCCTCCAGTTTGGCTTGCTGTTGTAAGACTGTTTGCTGATAGAGGCGGTTGCGATCGCTCAATACTCCTGTCACGATCAGGGCTAGGGTGGCAATAAATCGACTGGCGATCGTGGGAGCCTTCACAGTTTCAATTCCTGGCAACCAAACATTCATCAGGGTGAGGATACAGGCAACCAGTGTGGCTTGAAAGGTCGTTTGACGACTCAGGTGAGCACTCGCCAACAAAATCGGACCAATGTAGAGGTAGCCAAATACATAATCAGGATGAGTTGCGTATTCCAGAAATAGAACTACTACAAAAAGTCCCACTACCAACCAGAATGTTCCTAAATGCCAATTTTTTGAACGAACGACACGTTGGAATTGCAGCATTTG
Organism: Pantanalinema rosaneae CENA516; assembly: GCF_050753385.1. Taxonomy (NCBI): domain Bacteria; kingdom Bacillati; phylum Cyanobacteriota; class Cyanophyceae; order Leptolyngbyales; family Leptolyngbyaceae; genus Pantanalinema; species Pantanalinema rosaneae. The sequence continues at coordinate 67,969 of NZ_JBLZFZ010000007.1, read as the reverse complement.
GCTCCTCTAAAACAGAAAAGATGGTCGTTGAGCCAGTTCTATTCTCAAAAGTCTAGCGATTTTCAAGTGAAATCACCTGAAAATGAGGAACAGTTTGTGTTCAGATTCAAATTTATATTTGCAGATATAGACCTGACCTAAACACTTCTAAACGCTTTCTAAACACTCCCTTCTACGAACTATACCAGTGATCTAAAAATTGTAGTAAACGCCGCCCTATACCTTGTAATTTCTAAATTAGAGTTTCACCATCATTGAATAGAGGCAGTTAAAAGATTGATTTGTTAGTTCCTAATCAATAAGGAGGGGCTTAATAGTTCATCAATTAGCAATAGTCTCTTCACTGATGTCGGAGTTAAATAACTCATGTTGCAAGGATGGATTCAAATTGCGTTAACGCTGCTGATCGTAGTGGCAATTACGCCATTCTTTGGTCGCTATATGGCGCGGGTCTTTATGGGACAGCATACCGTTCTTGATCCGGTTGCAATTCCTCTAGAGCGGACTATTTTCTCGTTAAGTGGAGTACGCGCACGAGAAGAGATGACAGGCTGGCAATATGCGCGGGCAGTGCTGTATAGTAACCTGGCAATGCTGGTGTTCATCTACCTGATCTTCATGTTTCAGGGAATGTTGCCCTTCAATCCTACTGGATTGAGTGCGCCCTCTTGGGATCTGGCTCTGCATACGGCAATTTCTTTTGTCACCAATACCAATCAACAGCACTATTCAGGCGAGACAACTTTCAGCTATTTCAGCCAGTTTGCGGCTCTGGGTTTCATGATGTTTAGCTCAGCCGCGACGGGCATTGCCGTGGCGATCGCCTTTATCCGGGGGTTAACAGGCAGCCCCCTGGGAAACTTTTATGTTGATTTGATTCAGTCCATTACCCGCGTCCTGCTGCCAATCAGTATGGTAGGCGCGATCGTTTTTATTGCGGCAGGAATGCCTGAAACTCTGGCGGGTCCAGCGATTGTACCGACATTGGAAAATCCAGCAATCAGTCAGGCGATCGCACGCGGTCCAGTGGCTCACTTTGAAATTATCAAAGAATTGGGCGAGAACGGTGGCGGTTTCTTTGGTATCAATTCGGCGCATCCCTTTGAAAACCCCAATGGTTTCACCGATTTGATTGAACTGGTTGCCATTCTTTCCATCCCTACGTCGCTGATTATTACTTACGGCATTTTTGCCAATAATCTGAAGCAAACGTGGTTGGTGTTCAGCATTCCGCTTGCAATTCTAATTGGATTTATTGTCATTACAGCGATCGGTGAGTATCAAGGCAATCCTGCGGTGAATGCGTTGTTGGGTGGTCAAGCTCCAAACCTGGAAGGCAAGGAAGTTCGCTTTGGTTGGGCGCAGTCTGCCTTATTTGCAGTGTTTACCACGGCAAGCATGTGTGGAGCGGTAAACAGCTTGCATGATTCCTTTATGCCGAATGGCGGCTTTGTCACCCTGTCCAATATGTTTCTGCAAATTGTCTTTGGTGGACAGGGAACGGGAACGGCGTACCTGTTTGCCTACCTGATTCTGGCGGTGTTTGTTACAGGATTGATGGTAGGGCGCACCCCCGAATTTCTCGGACGCAAGATTGAGCAACGAGAAGTCGTATTGGCAAGTTTCCTGATTCTGCTGGTTCACCCGATCGCCATCCTGATTCCCACGGCACTGGCTCTTGCTATTCCTGGTGTATCCGGTATCAGCAACCCCGGATTTCATGGACTATCGCAAGTTGTTTACGAGTATGCATCTGCCGCAGCAAACAACGGTTCTGGCTTTGAAGGACTTGGTGATGCAACCCTTTGGTGGAATTTGAGTACCAGCTTCAGCCTGTTAGCAGGACGCTACATTCCCATCGTGGCATTGCTGCTGCTGGCAGATAGTATGTCTCGCAAGCAACCTGTCCCTGCAACGGCTGGAACGCTACGGACTGACACAGGATTATTCACCGGGGTAACGGCTGGCGTGATTTTGATTTTGGGCGCACTGACCTTTTTCCCGGCACTGGCGTTAGGTCCGGTTGCAGAGGCATTTCAAATCATCAACGGAATTGGGTAAGAGTTTTGAGGGTTTATGAAAACAAGAAACGGATCTTCTCCATCTACATCCTCTCGCCCGATTCGGGTTCCCAGCGGTCGTCGGGGCGATCGCAAACACACGCCCAAAGCTGATCGCAAAGGGTTGTATCAACGCGCAATTCGAGAATCGTTCGTCAAATTGAACCCACGAGTGGCAGTCCGAAACCCTGTCATGTTTGTGGTATGGCTGGGCACAATTATCACCTTACTTGTCACTATCAATCCCAATTTGTTTGGGACGGTTCAGGCAGATGTTGGGCAACAGCGATTGCTGAATGGCATTATCACCTTCATTCTGTTTTTCACCGTTTTGTTTGCCAACTTTGCCGAAGCGGTAGCTGAGGGACGGGGAAAAGCACAGGCAGATGCGCTGAAATCGACCCGTTCAGACACGATCGCGCGGAAACTCCTTCCCGATGGCACGATTCAGGATGTCAACTCAACCGAGTTGCGTCGCGGTGATCAGGTGAAGGTAATTGCAGGAGATGTGATTCCTGCGGATGGTGAGGTGATTCAGGGAATTGGCTCGGTCGATGAATCAGCCATTACTGGAGAATCGGCTCCAGTGCTGAAACAACCGGGTACAGACATTGCCAGTTCGGTGACAGGGGGAACTCGTCTGCTTTCCGATGAACTGGTTGTACGGATTACCTCTGATCCGGGGCAGGGCTTCATCGACCGCATGATTTCCCTGGTGGAAGGAGCCGAGCGCACCAAAACCCCGAACGAAATTGCCCTGACGGTCTTACTGGCAGTGCTGACCCAGGTATTCCTGATTGTCGTCGCCACAACTCCCTCGATTTCAGGATACATCGCGGACTTTTTAGACAGTGTGGCAGGAATCGCAACAGGCAATGATTTACGGGCTGGAACTAGCATTGCGATTCTCATTTCCCTGCTGGTTGCTCTGATTCCCACCACGATCGGTGGGTTGTTGAGTGCGATCGGCATTGCTGGAATGGATCGGGTGGCTCAGTTTAACGTCATCGCCACCTCTGGACGAGCCGTAGAAGCCTGCGGTGACGTAAATACACTGGTTCTAGATAAAACAGGCACAATCACGTTAGGGAACCGTCTAGCCGACGAATTTATCCCCGTCAATGGTCATTCTGTGCAAGATGTTGCCAATGTTTGTTTAGCTGCCAGTGTGTTTGATGAAACTCCAGAAGGGCGATCGATCGTCCAGTTAGCCCAAAAGCTAGGGGCGAAATTCGATCTGGATGGACAACCCGCAGAGGGCATTGAGTTTTCGGCTCGAACCCGGATGAGCGGCACTGACCTTGACAGTAAGGAGTACCGTAAGGGGGCTGTGGATGCGATTAAGGGATTTGTCCGCTCTCGTGGTGGTCAAGTTCCCTCAACGCTGGATGAAGCCTACGAGCGAGTATCTCGCTTGGGTGGAACTCCCCTCGCTGTCTGCCAGGGCAATGAAATCTATGGCGTAATTTACCTCAAGGACATTGTGAAACCGGGACTGCGAGAACGGTTTGACCAACTCCGACGGATGGGTGTCAAAACCATCATGCTGACTGGAGATAACCGCATTACGGCCTCTGTGATTGCTCAAGAAGCGGGAGTCGATGACTTCATTGCGGAAGCCACACCCGAAGACAAGATTGAGGTGATTCGCAGCGAACAGATTCAGGGCAAGCTGGTTGCGATGACCGGAGATGGTACGAATGACGCACCCGCTCTGGCTCAAGCTAATGTGGGACTGGCAATGAATTCCGGTACACAAGCTGCCAAAGAAGCCGCCAATATGGTGGATTTGGACTCTGACCCCACTAAATTGATTGACCTGGTAACGATCGGTAAACAACTCCTGATCACCCGTGGTGCATTGACCACCTTTTCTGTTGCCAATGACATCGCTAAATACTTTGCGATCATTCCCACTATCTTCGCGGCGGCGGGAATTGGTGCGCTTAACATCATGGGGTTGAAAAGTGCCCAGTCTGCGATCGTCTCTGCCCTGATTTATAACGCCTTAATTATTCCTGTCCTGATTCCGCTAGCTTTGCGAGGCGTACAGTTCCGTCCCCTCACAGCCGATCAACTGCTGCAACGCAATATTTTGATTTACGGTCTGGGTGGCATGATTGCGCCGTTCATTGCGATTAAGGCGATCGATCTGATTCTGCCATTTTCCTAACCCTTCAAAAATTCTTCTATGAAACTCAATCCTCTAAAACCATCGCTCCCCTTGCTGGAAACAACCACTCAATCCCTTAAGTTTGTTTCAGAAGTCTGGTCAGAATGGCGCAGACAAAAACTGCCATTGTATTTATTTCTGGCATTGTGTTTCAACCTGCTCGTTGCTCCTGTTGTTTATGCTGCCAGCGGCAATGAATTCTCTCGGACTCAAGCCTGGGCACTAGGGCTTTTGGGTTTGGGAATCCTGGCACTGTCAGTCTATTTGTTCTTTGTCATGTTCGTACCGGAGAACTTCTAATGAGTTTTGCACACGAGGCAGGTAGAGCCATTCGATCGACCCTGGTACTCTGGGTCATCACCGCTCTGATTTATCCACTGGTAATGGTTGCCATCGGGCAGATCGCCTTTCCTTTCCAAGCAAATGGCAGCATCTTGACCAATGCTCAAGGTCAGCCTGTCGGATCAGCGTTGATTGGACAGCCCTTTACGAGCGATCGCTATTTCAACAGTCGCCCCAGTACCACCAGCTACAGCACGGCTGATCCAAGCAAGGATGAAGCTAATATTCTCAAAACGGGCGTGTCAGGCGCAAGTAATCTGGCTCCATCTAATCCTGAACTCCTTAAGCGAGTTCAAGAAACCACAACTCAATTGAAACAGGCGGATATTCAGCCCACTGCCGATCTAGTTTATACCTCTGGCTCCAGCCTTGACCCTCACATCACGCCCGAAGCCGCTAGAGCGCAAATTACGCGGGTAGCAACTGCACGGAATCTGCAACCTAATCAACTCGAAGACCTGATCAATCAAAACACGGATGGTCGCTTCTTAGGCATTTTTGGTGAACCAGGGGTGAACGTGCTGAAGCTCAATCTAGCTCTTGATGCAGTCGGTAGCTAAACCATGTACTACTCATCCAATCCGTCACCTGACAGCACCTACATTCGTCCTGCCTATCGGGGCAAGCATAAAATCTTCATCGGCATGGCTCCCGGTGTCGGCAAAACGTACCGAATGCTGGAGGAAGGGCATCGGCTCCGGCAGGAAGGAATTGACGTGGTGATTGGGCTACTCGAAACTCACAATCGCCAGGAAACTGCACAACGGGCTGAGGGGCTAGAAATAGTTCCCCGACAGCAAATTAGCTGCTCTGGCGTTATTTTGTCTGAGATGGACACGGACGCAATCCTGGTTCGCCAACCGCAACTGGTTCTGATTGACGAACTCGCTCACACCAATATCCCTGGTTCTCAGCGAGAAAAACGGTATCAGGATGTAGAAGTCATTCTGACCTCGGGGATTGATGTGTACTCAACCGTCAATATTCAGCATCTAGAGAGTTTAAATGACCTAGTTGCCCGAATTACGGGGGTTGTAGTCAGAGAGCGAATCCCCGATCGCCTGTTGGAGGAAGCGGGTCAGGTTGTGGTTATTGATGTTACACCGGAGACTCTAGAGGATCGCCTCAGAGACGGTAAAATTTACGCTCCTGAAAAGGTTGACCAATCCCTGCAAAATTTCTTCCAGCGGCGTAACCTGATTGCCTTGAGGGAACTAGCTTTACGAGAAGTCGCTGACAATATTGAAGAAGATGCGCTTGAACAAGCATCGAATGGCACAAAAGCTGGCGCTCCGGTTTGTAGCATTCATGAACGAGTGTTGGTTTGTGTATCAACCTACCCGAATGCAATTCAACTGATTCGACGGGGCGCTCGGATCGCTGGTTATATGCACGCGCCCTTCTACTGTCTGTTTGTCGATGATCCCGATCGCTTTTTGACTAAAACAGAGAGTTTGCACATTGAAAATTGTGAAAGACTCTGTAAAGAATTTGATGGAGAGTTTATTCGAGTGACAAACCAGGACAAAGCGAAAGCGATCGCGGAAGTTGCCAAAGACTATTACATCACCCAAATTGTCATTGGAGAGAGCCAGCGATCTCGATGGAAACTAATGTTGAGTGGATCACTGACCCATAAACTGTTGCGATCGCTCAGAAATATTGACGTCCATATTATCTCAACAGATAAGGAACGTTAAGATCTCTGTCAAACACCTTACACTACTGACATCTTCCTGCGATCGCCGGAACTATTTCCCTTTGCCGTTCTTAGCCAAACCGTCGAGCCGACCCAAGTGCTACAGCAGGTTGCCCAAGCGATCGATCAGTTGGACGATCGACGAGTGCAAAGTAACCTCAGTGCCTCTGCCTATGTGCTGGCTGGACTAATATTGGAGAAAGAGGTGATTCGACGAATATTGCGGAGGGATCTAATGCAAGAATCTGTCACTTATCAAGAGATTCTGGAAGAAGGTCGAGAAAAAGGGGTAGAAGAAGGGAGCCGCGTCAAGGCACAACAGATCGCCATCAATTTACTGGGTGAAGGCATGTCACTTGACCTAATTGCCCGTGCTACAGGACTCACGATCGAGGAAATCCAGCAACTTTCATCCAGTACCTTTGAGCAAGGGGAATAAGTCAGTTTCACCTAACGCCGCTGCGCCACATTCGCTCTAGAGGGCAGATAGGCGATCGGGTCTACCGCTCCCTGCCCCGGCAACACAATCTCAAAATGGCAATGCGGTCCCGTCGATCGCCCGGTACTCCCCAACTCCGCAATCACCTGTCCCTGGCTCACCTGTTCCCCCACCCGCACCAACACCCGGCTGTTATGGGCATAGCGAGTGAGCGAACCATCTGTATGTTGCAATTCCACTAAATTGCCATACCCACCCTCATTCCATCCGGCATAGGTCACCGTTCCCGCCGCACTGGCGACGATCGGGGTTCCCGTTGCCGCCGCCAGATCAATGCCCTTGTGCATCCGTCCCCAGCGGTGACCAAACCCAGAGGTCAATACACCTTGAACCGGGTAAATATAGGTCGGGTACGGATCAATCGGCTCGGTTGTTGCCGCGATCGTCGGTAAGGCGGGTGTCGATTTGGGTGCGATCGTTAATGCGAAACCAATTGCTAAGGTCGTAATCAATTGAGATTTCATGGAATGAGTCAGCGATCAGAGCAACGTTTCTGTATTGCCCAATTCCACACCATGCATAGGGTAGATTCGCGCAAAAAAGCGATCGCCGGATCAAATCGAGCGATCGCTACTGTCGTGATGTGAAACGCACTCTCCTGAACTCGCCCAGCTCCCGCGATCGTTCCCCCATCCCACGACACTGGATGTCGTAAATTCGCGGATGTGGTCTACCGCCGTTGGTGAGTACAGGTGAGCTGTTCTTGACTTAGGATGCCCAATTTCACTCTCATGAAGCTGAACTCTTCTCGCAGCGGCGCCGTTGCCCTGCTGACGATCGCTAGCGTACTGGGTACGACGTTCGCCGCGATCGCCGCTCCCCCACCCGCCGTCTACAAAACCACCGATGGTGAAGTCGTGATGCACTCTGGACTCACTGCCAATCAACAGGTTGCCGTGGAATATCCCAATATTCCTGCCCAGCGATCGCTGAAAGCCGATTATTGCGGCATGGTGACGGTTCCCAGTTCCGACACGCAACCGATCGGCAGTACCGTCACAGTAGATAGCACCGCCATTACTGTCTCCAGCCTGCCAGTGCAAACTAAACCTCGATGTGTGAATAACGTTTTGGCAGAAGCTCGTCCGGCTAACTTCAAGCTCTCGAATGGTTCTGTCGTCGTCGTTGGTAAAACACCGGGAGTGACCTATACTGCCACCTTCGATGGCTCGAATACCGTGCGGCAGGTGCGGGCGAATAGCTGCGGGTTTATGGTCGTGCGACCCAATGCCACCTATCCCATTGGGACTAGCCTCAACGTAGACGGCACCGCTTACACCGTCTCCAGTTTAGTCAGTGATGCCGTACCCCTCTGCCGCACCGCCAACGGCACTAGCGTTCGGTATAACCCCGCCTCTTGGTAGTCCAGCCGCGTATGACGATCGCAGTTAGAGCCTGGTTGACTGCGATCGCCGCGCTGTTAGGAATTGCGATCGCTCCTGCTGCTGCGATCGAGGTCTACCAGGATCAGCAGGGAGAGATTTATCTGTCTGGGTTTCAGCCCAAAGAACTGGTGAGTGTCGCCTATCAGGAACTGCCCAATCAGATCACCACCCGTTCCAGTGGCAGTTGTAACATTGTGCGATTACCCGATCGGGGGTTCTATCCCTGGGATCAGGTGCAGATTCTCGATGGCGACACACCATTACTCACCATTCCCAGAGGCAGCCAGCTTCCCCAAACCACGTCAACGCAGTTTTGTCGCGGTACACAGAAGAACGAGGCACTGCCCTGGCAATCACTGGGGAATGGCATCTATGGACTGCAAATCTTTGGTCGCGCGATCGTTCTCGCAGGCTTACCCTTTAAACCCCTGACTGCCCAGGATCAACAACCCAAACTCCGACTGAAAGCCGCTGATACCTGCGGTATTCTCAAGCTGACCGAAACTCCCACCTTTCCCCGCGATCGCTTAGGCAATTTCTACTTTTACTCCACGACCACCATTCCCGCCCCGTCCGGTACGTTTAATCGCACAACACTACCCGTTCGGAATGCGCCTGATCTCTGCCGCAAAGGAGTCAGCTATAAACCCTGTGCCGCGATCGATGCCACCTGTACCGCCGCTGGTTCTGGTTATGCCGGAGACGGCAGTAGCCATTCCAACTCCCATTCCGGCGGTAGCAGCAATACAACAGGGGGAGGTACGAGCGTGATCACCTATCCCGAATTCTTCACTGTGAATGGGGATCTCTGGTATCGCGGTAATCCCAATACAACCTATGGTGCAGATGATGGCGAAGTCTGGCGATCGGCGACTGCGAATGCCTGCGGCGATGTCAATCTGGGCTGGTGGGCCTGGAACGTGGATCTGTACCGCCTTGGTAGCCCGAATGTGTTGGTCAAACATACCCCGGAGTTTGGCACCGCCCCCGATCGCAGCGCTCCCAGTTGCCCGTAAATGATGCACCGGATCGAAATCCTTCCACCTCCTGTAATGGAGGTTTTTTTGTCGCTGCGATCGGGCTTACTGATTTGCCTGTAACCACCCATCAAGGTCAGCGATCTCGTGAAAGTCTAGTAACGCTTCACCCAATGACTCTAACTGAGCCAGGGACAGAGCTTCAATCTGCGATCGCACGGATACAGGCAGTTCCCCGACACGCCGACAGTTTTCGCCCCCCTAGCCCCCCAATTCTGGGGGGAATTAGAACTTTCAAAGTCCCCCAGAATATAGCCTGCGGCATTGTAGAAAGGGGGATTTAGGGGGCAAGAGAGGCTTAACCATCAAACAGATGACTTGTGTGTATACAGTAGCCAATTCTGAGGGGAACAGGAGGCAAAGTCCCCAGGATTGGGGTTAAAGCCCTACGGGCATACTAGAAAAGGGGGCTGACTGAATTGACAAGTGTGGTGCATCCATTTGAGAACGGCTATAGAACAAATTCCAACATCGCCATGATCTGATTGGTCCAAACGGTATCGATCCAAATATAGGCAACAAACCCCAGATCCGCCACGACTTGAAAGATGAGAAGAAGAATGATTAATCGACGATACCGAAATGACTTCATAATTGACATCCCATGTTTAACTTAAAGTACCCATTGATTGCCTACATGCTGCGATCGCGGCTGTCTATTCCTCCGCCGTACTGCCCAATACCATCAACTTCAGGCGAACCAACTGCGATCGCAGAGTCGCCCAACGTTTGAAGGTAGTGGCTTTCTCACGATCAAGCGCGGATAGATTGCCCAGGAACTGCACTGTATCCCCTTTGCCCAAACGGTAATCCACCTCAATAATTCGGGTGCGTAATCGTTCCCGTTTGACGATTTCCTGACTGACTTGAAACTCCCGGCGAGTCACATCAAATTCCAACAGTTGTAACACTACCGCTTCCCGCAATTGGGCGATCGCTTTCGCCTTCTCCTGTTCAATCTGTGCCACCTTGACTTGCAAATCACTAATAGCGATCGCCCGTGCCTGGGCTTGATCATTAGAACGGGTGACACCCTCCAGTAACGGAATGCCGATCAGGGAAATGATTTTGTTAATGCTGGAAACCGGAGACGCGAGAATACCAACCAGTTTCTCAAAAAATCCCCGCTGCTCGGTTTTGGCTGGTTGTCCTGCCGCTGCCGCCCGAGTGATGGTATCTTCCTGCACGTAATACTGCACGATCGGCTTGAGAACACCCAGTTTCACCGATTGCTCATTCCGACTGCGAGCCGCTTCAATCTTCTGGTTAATGTCCTCTACCCGTTCTGTGATTTGCTTCAAGGTCAGGTTGTTGGCGATCGCTCGGGCTTGCAACTGCTGAATACAGGCGACCGAAGTATCCAAACACGGTAATCCTGCCTGCATCCCTTCCCACAAGTCATCATGCAGTTTCAATTCAATCAACCGATCGAGCGAATTCCCGGCGGGTGTCAGGGGGTTGGCATTGTCCTCGATCGGGGTCGGTGCTTCACTACCATCTGATTCCAGTTCCCCAGAATCGATCGCTTCAGTAGTATCAATTTCTTCCTGGGCTGGCGGATTGGCGGGAGGCGGGACGGGAATGGGCGGTTGGGCTAGCACCGGAGGACTCAGCCACAACCAAAATAAGCTCCACAGTAAGAGTTTGGTCGGTCTGCCCAATAATCTTAAGACGTTGAATGCTGCCACTGTAGGGACTCCTAACGGCGGAAAGGGTGGATAGTTGAACTTGGAGTTGCGATCGCTGGGCTTCGAGTTCTGCTAATTGCCCCTGCTGCTGGAGTTCTTGCTGGCGTAACGCGATCGCTCGTTTAGACAGTTCCAGGGAGTGTAAATATTCGTCGTGTTGGCGTTCCTGTTGCGCCTGCCCTACCGTTGCCCGTGCTAGTTCCAGGTCGGCTTGGGCTTGTTGCCATTGCCGCTGGCGATCGTTGAGGAGTTCCTGTTCATGGGGAATCGTCGCTTCCGGCAGGTCAGCACTGGGCATGGATTGTAGTAAATCCAGCTTGCGTTGTTGTTGCTGAAGATTGCGCTCGGCTTCACTTACCTTCAGTTTGCTCCGCTCCACATCCGCCACTTCAGTTAGAAATGCCGCTGGGGGTAAGCCTGCTATCTCCGGCACGGGTTGGGTTTGCAGAGCAATAATCTGCTCAATCCGGCGTTGCACCTCTCGCTGTTGCCACTCCAACCGGGTACGATCGCGAACTCGATCGGCAAGAATCTGACCAGCGGTAACGGTGTCGCCTTCCTTTACCTTCAGATCCTCGGGAGCCGATAGCGTTAACTTGATCTGAAACCGTCGCACCGATGGACTGACAGGAACAGGTAACGGAGTCTCTGCCACGGCTGGACTGGGCAAAGAAGAAACTGCCGGAGTGCTACAACTGGCGATCGGGAATAACAGCACACTAATCAACACCCATCGCTTCATGCCTGCACCCGCTCGTAGTAGGGCACAATTTCCACCACCTTCGCCTCTGTACCAAACCGACAGAGCGCCTGTAACGGTTGCAATCCTGCCACCTTACCCTCGGCAAATCGAAACTTCTTCGCCACCTTGCCCACTTCCGTTTGATCCACAGGCAGCACAATCTTGGTACTGGAATTGCCAATCACATCCGCTGACAAATGCCGTTCCGATTGCGATGCCAGCAGTAATGCCAAGCCATACTTCCGCCCATCGGCAATGATGCGATCGCAGGTAGACTCTTTCCCATTCGGCATTTCCTTCGCTTCATCAATTCCCAAGAACGTGCGGGGAATCTTCCCAGTGATCTCGCCCAGCAATCGGTGGTTGTCCATTAGTTGCTTCGCAAAGGTCACGAGAAGATACCCCACAAGGGTACTTCAACAACATAACGATTACCAATCCAATCCATCCTCTCTATGGTCAATCATTGTCTGTTCGCCATGTCCGGCGTTTACAAGGCTCTGATGAGTTTCTACAGATCATTGTGAATCACCCGGATGGGGGCTATTTCTCCGTCTCACTTGCCGACATCAATTTGCCGTGCGAGAGATTGAATTCCAATCCCATAAGCCTTTTTGACATAGAAAAGCTATTGCAATTAGCTCAAATTATATCTGTCGCGTCGACAGGTTTTAATTAAGAGGCGGTACTACTGGTTACTGAACGCTCAAAATTGAGAGATTGCCAGTAAAAAGTAGTACCATGCTCCCCCCCAAAAACAATAGTTATTTCCCCTCCAAATCAGATGGGCATTTTGAAAGATTAGTCAATCTGGTTACACATCTGATCAGCAAGATGCTCGACCCCTCAGACTGTCTGCAAGCACCCACTGGGACAAGTGGCGAAGAAACTCCACACAGCACTCATGAATCAGTGGAAGCAGGAAATCTTGATGAATCATCAAGCTAACACTACTCCCTCTCATGCTGCTCCGCTACACATCATATGTGCTCAAAACAAATCCTTGAAACGGAAGTTAGTAAGCTATGGAATCTCATTCTAAAATTCATCCTGAGCATCTAGACCGTATTGCGATTGTTTATTTGAGGCAGTCTACTCCACAGCAAGTCAAGAACAACCGCGAAAGTACAGCGCTGCAGTACTCACTGGCAAAACTTGCTGAAAGATACGGTTGGCAGCCATCAAAGGTCTTGGTGCTCGATGAAGACCTCGGTAAGAGTGGCCGATTCTCTTATAACCTAGAGGCTTTTCAAAAAATGCAACACATGATTGCTCAAGGGCAAGCGGGTGCCATCTTTGTTACAGAAGCATCTCGAGCTACTCGTTCTCAAGCGTCATGGCTATTTATTCTTGAAATTGCTGCTTACACCAACACTTTAGTCATTGATACAGAGGCGGTCTACGATCCAAGGGATATAAATGATCAGCTTGTTCTAGGGATGAAAGGTACTTTCAGCCAAATAGAACATCACCAGATCACTCAACGAACACTCCAAGCTAGGCAAAGTATGGCGGCAAGGGGTGAATTGCGGCACTATGTTGCTACTGGCTATAAATATAATGCACTGGGAAAACTAGAGTTTGATCCAGATGTGAAAGTTCAAGAAATGATCCTGTTCATTCATAAAAAATTCCGCGAACTTGGTTCTTCTTGGAAAGTTCTGAAGTTTTTTAATGAGCAAAAAATTTTAGTTCCAGTGAAGAAAACATCAAGTGAACATATTATAGAATGGAAGCCCATGACTGCAAGCTACCTGTCGGGAATGCTAAAAAACCCCATTTATGCGGGTACCTATGTTCATGGTCGAACTAAAGTTGATGTAGTGTTTGAATTAGGCAAGCCTCGTAAAACGAGGAAACGCTTACCTCGTAAAGAATGGAAACATATATTTCTTGATGCTCACCCAGCCTATATTAGTTGGGAAGAATTTCTACAAAACGAACAACTGCTAGCTCAAAACACTACCAAGTTCACTCCCAATGGTCATAGCGGTCCTGCTAGGGAAGGGGCAGCTTTGTTACAAGGCATTGTCTTATGTGGTAGCTGCGGGCGTAGAATGTTTACTCGCTACAAGGAAGGAAAGAAAAAAAATCTTACTTCTTATATTTGTAGTTTACGCCAAATCACAGAAGGTTGCCAATATTGTGCCAGAATTCCAGCAGATGCGATTGATCAGGCAATAACAAACCATGTTTTAGAACTTGTTAATGAAGAAGAGCTAGATTTCTCTTTAGCAATTCTTGATAAATTTGAACAGGAATTCAACCAGGAGGAACGCTTGTGGCAGATTAAGTTACAGAAAGCTGAGGAAGCGGTAGAGCAGGCAGAATGGTATTACAAAATGGCAAATCGTGAGCATACTCATGTTTGTTCCATCTTGAGCCAGGAATGGGATGATGCCGCTCAGCAACTTAAGGATCTTGAACAGAGTTATGAACAAGCCAAATCGAAGGAAAAACTTAAATTGTCTGCCGAGCAGAAGCAACACATTCTGCGCTTAGCTCAAGACCTACCGAGCTACTGGAATAGCCCGACAACAACAATTCAAGAACGAAAAGAGCTTCTGCGGTTACTCATTAAGCAAGTTCTACTTGAGTCTATTCAGGAGCCTGAGCGAAAAACACACATCAAGGTTCTTTGGCATACTGGAGCAGTAACTGAGTTTACGATTGCTCGTACAAAAAAGCCGCGTCTAGATAAAACTCCTGATTTTCTTATTGAGCAGATTCGGTTCTTAAGTAGTGAAAGAACTGATGCCGAAATTGCAAATGAATTGAATCAGCAGGGTTTTGTCACGGGGGTAAGGAAACCCTTTACAAAGACAGCTGTATATTTCATAAGACAGAAATATAATATACCGAAAGGTAATGTACGCAAAACCTCTCCTCAAATTATTGAGGAAGTTCGGTCTCTAGTGATAGTCGGTAAATCTGATGCCGAAATTGCGAATGAATTGAATCAGCGGGGCTTTGTCACTGGAGCTAAGAATCCCTTTACAGAAGCAGCTGTGTTTCGTATTCGCCATCAAAATAACCTGCCTAAATATTCACATAGAACTCCCGATTTTCTCATTGAACAGATTCGTTCCTTGATCGATGAAAAAACTAACGCTGAAATTGCACATGAATTGAATCAGCGGGGTTTTGTCACTGGAACCAGGAAACCCTTTACAGCAGAAGCTGTACGTCTTATTCGGCAGAGATATAATCTACCTAAAGGGAATGCACGTAAACCCTCTCTTCAGACTATTGATGAAATTCGGTCTTTAGCAATAGCCGGTAAATCTGATGTCGAAATTGCGCATGAATTGAATCGGCGGGGTTTTGTCACTGGAACCAGGAAGCCCTTTACAGCAAGGATAGTTTCTGAAGCCCGTCGTACCTACAATATATGTAGAGTGAATCCCCGAAAAACCTCCGATTCTATCATTGAGGAGATTCGGTCTTTAGTTAATGAAAAAACGGATGCCGAAATTGCTGATCAATTAAATCAACGGGGGTTTGTAAGTGGAGCAAGGAAGCCATTTACGGAAAAGACAGTCTATCAACTTCGGCAAACCTACAATTTACCTAAATCTTCGAGCCAATTCTCCGATGCTGTCATTGAAGAAATTCGCGCCTTAATGAATGAGAAAACAGATACTGAGATTGCGAATGAACTCAATCAACGAGGCTTTTTGAATCAAAGAAATAAACCATTCACAAAATCAGCGATCAATAAAATCCGACACCACCATAATTTAATCAGAGAAAACTCATCCCAGATCTCACCGCATGTGGTTGAGAAAATTCGGTTCTTAATCAAGGATAAAACGGATGCTGAAATTGCTGATGAGTTGAATCAAGGAGGCTTTGCAAATGGAGCTAAGAAGCGGTTCACAGAAGGTGGAGTACGTTGGATTCGCCACGTTTATGACCTGCCTAAATATTCCGGGCAATCTCTCACTTCTCTTAGTAAACAAATTCAAGAGCTAATGAATGAGAAAACGGATGCTGAAATTGCTGATCAATTAAATCAACAGGGCTTTGTGAATCGAGCCAAGAACCCCTTTACAAAAGACAATATCCGAAGAATTCGACTTAAATATAATTTATTGAGGGATCATGAATGCAACTCTAACCACGTCGTTGAAGAGATCCGTTCTTTGATGGATGGAAAAACGGATGCTGAGATCGCTGCCGAATTAAATCAGCAGGGCTTTGTGAATCGCAGAAATAAACCGTTTAATGCAGCATCAGTAGCTACGGTTCGTTATAGACATAACTTACTTAAAGCAAGACTCCGAACCGGATGAAGCGGCTATGATACCGTAGGAATGTCGGCTTTCGTAATTGGGATGAGATTTAATCAACATTGGATTCAGGTCTAACGGGTCAATCAATTGCGGTTGTG
The DNA here is from genome assembly GCF_050753385.1 of Pantanalinema rosaneae CENA516. Lineage (NCBI taxonomy): Bacteria > Bacillati > Cyanobacteriota > Cyanophyceae > Leptolyngbyales > Leptolyngbyaceae > Pantanalinema > Pantanalinema rosaneae. Next base: position 51,951 of record NZ_JBLZFZ010000007.1, on the reverse strand, counting down.
TCAGGTGCTCAGCCCCCGCGCCTATAGCACCAGAATCTTCTCATCAAGCCCAGCCAATCGGCGCTGGTGCTTGGGCACCAGAACGGGTTCAAACTCGCCGTTCCGATCTCGTGGGATTGCCAAGTCCATCTCCCTGTGGTCTGACTGGATGGTCTTTTTCGAGTAGCCGTTGCGGCTATGGCCACGGGGTAAGCTCTCTGAGTTTAGGGCGTCAAGCTCAATCTCCTGTTCACCCTTGAGATGGTGGTTCAACTCCCCAGCCAACGCTTGTTCAATCAGCCGTTTGCTCAGTTGTTTGAGCAAACCCAATTCACCCAAACTATCTTCTGGGGTCTGGCAATCTGCCAACAACTCATCGAGTATCTCATTCACGCGGTTGGGCTCTTTTTTCTTCCGTGCCATGATGCGGTCTCCTGAATTACGGGGATTTTAGACCGCTTACACAAAATCTTGAACAGTCTCTTTGAATCCTCAGTTCTGACAATTTTATCAGTGCTGCCTAGTGATGTTTCTCTAGCCACGAGGCTACAGCTTGCTGTAAAGCGGTTTCTGGGTCAATTCCCATCGATTCACATTTCTCGATTAGCACCTCAACCTGATCTTGAATTCCTAGCCAAAATTCGATCGCCTCCTCAACCCCTTGCTGCTGACTCATTTCGCGTTTGGCACAAGCGACATCCAACGCGATCTTCTTTGAGCGCGGTAGTCTACCACGAATATCCCTTTTCTCTTCACTATCCATAGTCAACCAAAACCCTTGAGTAGGCCAATTTTCGCATGGCAATTTGACGAAATTGCTAAATGCGGCAAAAATATTTTTGCCGCATTAGGACATTTGTACCATAATGAGTAGAACCTTCATTTTGTGCAAACTTATGCAGCAAGGATTAGACTCTGCCTTAAATGATGTGGCAGCCCAGAGAATTTCTGCCTCCCTGCCAATCCCCAAGTTTGATTTGGGCGATCGCGTCTATTGGTTCCGCGTCACTACCCAAGACTTCGGAGTGGTGGTTAAGCGATTCTATGGAACGGAAGGTAGTGTGGAAGGACTGGGATGGCACTATACTGTCCGCCTTGACCCCGATAGTCCTTCCTTTGAATACTGCAAGACTGATGACGGGTTTGAAGCGGATTTAGCATTAGTGGAATCTGGAGAAGCTAATGCGATTGAGTGATGCCCAAATTCAACTAATGGAGCAGTTTTTAGCTCTACCGTTGCTCTCTCCGGATGATTTTGCGGCTCGATGGACAGTCAGTTATCACCAGATCGCCCAAATCTGCTGTTGTTCAATCTCAACTGTTGAGCATTGGTTTAGTACAGGAACTGGGCGGCGATCGCCTGCTGCCAGTTATCAGAAATTGTTGGCGATCGCCGACTTCCTCTTAAGGAATACTGACTCCGTCCACATCTGGAGGCAGCTTTGGCAATAAGTTGAAGAACGATTGCGATAAAAGTTGTCAGATCGACAAGTAGCTTGTTGCTCCGACAGGAATTTGGCGGGTATCCACTCTAGGGTAGCAAGTGCAGGCTTTAATAGCAAACAGTTTTGTTGCGACTATTTATGAGCCAGAACCACTTCAATCAAACCGTTCCTACCTCCCGATCGACTCACTCAGATTCACGATTAATTCTCACCCCCATCCAGCTAGCTGTGTCTCTACCCAAACCGGTTGCTATTCCTAAATTCCAGATTGGGCAAACAGTCGTGTGGACACAAGTTCCCAGTCATGGCTATGGCACGATCGTTGGGCTCAGCTATGCCCACAGTGTCAGCGTAGTTGCTCATGGTTACCACTATTTAATTGCCCTGGATGACAATAGCCCCTCTCGGTTAGACTGTGCAGCAGACTGGGCCTTTGAGGAGGATTTGGAACTGCTTGCGACCCATACCCATTTACTGCAAGGGTAGAGGAGAAGGCATGATGTATCCCGACGATCGCCAGTGGCAGCTATTCGAGCGGTATAAAGATTGCCCACCATCTATGACTCCATCCACATTCCTTCAAAGGTGGGATCTTGATTACCCGGCTATTGCTCGGCTTACAGGTGTGAGTCGAGATACCGTAGCTCATTGGTTCAGTCGTGGGGCAGGTAGCCGTCCTGCTCCTGAGCCGTATCAGCGACGATTAGCAACGATCGACTTCTTTTGGCGTAACAGCGATCGCATTCCACGGGAGTTGTTAGATGAGTGGTGCGGACTTCAGGAGAATTCGGAATAGATGGTGAATGATCTGCAGTATCTGGCTCACAAAGACCTGATCAGTAAACACGCATGTCGTGCCGACAGAGATTAATTGCAAAAAATGGCAGATTGCTCCAATGTTAACAACAGTCATCTTTCTGGATTAAGAATGAAACGATGAGGTCATTAGCATTCCCTTGTAAGCGGTATAAGTGGGTAGTCCGATTGCTTGCACAAGGATTAGGCATCAATAAATGGATCCTATTGCACCAATGGATATCATTGAATCGAGCCGTCAAGGTACAGAGTTGTTTGATGAATTGGATTACCGCAGAGCAGAAACGACTCTGTGAAGCGCATATGCAAGTCCTGACTAAATGCTTGGAAATCGGTGAATTAGACTCAACTCCGGAGAATTTAGAGTACTTTCAGGATTTGCAAGCCCTTCAGGATGAAGGCCGGTACGAAACTGTACTGATTCAGATTTATCAACTTGACAAGAAAACAAACAGCTCCTTTGAAGACAATTAAGACCTAATCACTTATGGAGTGAGATTAGCAGCAAGGCTCAATGAGAAGGCGTTGTGCGAAATGAATGGACTATAAAGTTGGTTTTTCAAACACCAACTTTACAAAAAGATGTCGCTGCGACAGGGATGGCTTGATCAGACCGTAAAAGTCCCTTTGAATATTTGTGGCATCTCGATGAACGACTAATTCTGCATGCTTCCTTTCCAAAAGATCTCCCTCACCGAGTTACAGCTCAACGGCATTACAAGTTTTGATGTACCGCTTGGCAGTTGCTCTGCTCAGGAAATCATTGCGACATTAATGCTGCATCACTCAGCACCACTGATCATACAGCGAGTATTGAACGACCTTACTACCCATTTGAACTGCTGGAACAGTTTTCTGCTGGGCCCTGGATTGCCATCAACAAATCAGGGGGCTGATCTTGGCACCTTAGTTTGCTTACGGGACTTATGGACAGGCTGGAACGCAAATACTCTGTATATTTTAGTGCCCAATGCCCCTGCCGCGAGATCGCTTGTGAAAGCGCGGCAGGGGTGGGGCTGTTCAGATGTTGTTTACTATCCAATTCATTTCAGAAATCATTCCAGTCAAATAAAAGGGCAGTATTTGGTCATGGCCCGCTGGCAACAAACTGTTTTCCTGACCGAAGAAATGAACTTCGCAACGACCTATAACCTTAGTTCTCCGCAATTCGACCCCTTGCTGCCACTGGGAGAATGCTCACCTCAAGCCTTGGTAGCCGGATTGTTTCTCCAACATGGCTCCCAGCGACTTCACGCTCCAACCATTCTGGACGACCTGCAGGCTAATTCTGAGTTATGGTACAGCTTTGTTGCTGGTCCTCGCCTGCCAAGCACAAATATGGAGATAGAAGACTGCTTGAGCAGTTTGTGTGGTTTACCGGACTACTTCTGGATCGACAGTCTATACGTCTGGTCCCGCAGCCGTGCTGCTGCTGAAGAACTTCAGATTCTCAGTCACCAGTGGAAGTGTAGATCAGCAACAATCCTTGATAGCCCGGAGACTGCTCGTTTATTGGCGATTCCAAAGGGGCCACCGATTATTGTCATTTCATGGTGACTGCTTTGAACATGCAAAACGACAACACTCAAGCCTGCGGGAGAAGTAGGTAGCCATGCCACTTTTTGCAATTCTTCACGCTGATTCCGAAGGGATCCATGCTTATAGCTGTACCATTGTTGCTGCAAGTTCGGAAGTTGCGATCGCTCAACATATTCTGGAAAATCCTGATCGCTGGCAGTCCTTACTGCAATACGCTCACTTAGATGATGGAGACTCACGTAGTATTTGGTACCGGATTCAGGCAGATGTCGTCACTCCCCAAGATCTTCTTACGTTGATCAACAAGACGACACTCGATGTTGATTTTGGGGAGATGCTGCGAATTCAGCCGATTGAAATTCAGTGTCTTGATAACCTTGTTGTAAGTACCCGATGGAGTGTTCAGAAGTTCGGTACTGATGTTGTTGGCGAATAGATTTGAGGAGGCTGAAAACCTATTCGCCAACAACATCAGTTGCTAAAACTAAGCCAAATAGAAAAGTTCTATTCTTTACAAAAAAACTGGGGATTTTTCATTCAAAAGTTGGAGCAGCCATCTAGAGATCGTCATGCAAAATGCGGCAAACTTAGGTCAGATTACGTAGGTAGGATAGTTGTTTTGCGTAGTTCAAAAATAATCAGATTCTTTGTATCCGCCCAAATGCTTATTTAGATTCAAACAAATTACTTAATTAAACCTATATAGATAGCTACTTTTATTAAATTTATATTCTTATTTTAGGTTAAGGCTAGTTTATAGATTCTGTAAAACCAGGTTCTACACAGCTATCTTATTGGATGAAAGCATGGATGATATAAGTACCTTTTAGCAGAGCTTTCACGTAGAATCTGCCAGTTATGAACATTAAGAAAGTCGCTACCATTACAAGTAGTATTGCCACGGGACTAATCCTTTCTGGAATGCCCGCTGATGCCTTTTCCTTTTCTACTAATTTTTCTAGTTCTGACGGAGTTTGTGTCCAGTCCCACTAGCGTTTAGAGACGAGGCAATGAGGAAATTGCGAAGCCAGTTATCGTGATAACGAAACCCATTGAGGTCTTCAAAGGGGGACATCGAATGAGGCTCCATTGCCTGAACTTTTCGTGTGTAGGGATGAAAGTTCCACAGCAGTGCCATCGCTCGTAATCCCTGTTTGGCAGATTCTAGGGTGCCGTGGAAGTACTGCATGGCATAAAGGATACGGTCTTGATAGTTCATCAAACGGTCTACCTGATTGCTGGTACGATACGCCTGGAGTTGGTCGAACGTCACGTTGAACTGAGAGACTTTGGTGGGTAGAGCCAGCAGTTTTTGTCGGGCTTTGTCCGGCAGGTTGTTGTCTGCCCGTTGGGTCCACTCCAGCAGTCGGCGTAATCTCTGAGCAAACTGCCGTCGATTGATACAGCAATTTCCGGTCTGGTGAGGCGTATTTGATATACTAATTCAATATGTTTACTTCATTCTCAATCAGGTGCAACCATACTCACTCGATCTTAGACAAAAAATTGTTGATGCTTATGTTGAAGGTCATACGTCACAACGTCAAATCGCTCAGCAATTTTGAGTTGCTTATAGTTTCGTACGAAAGTTGGTCAAACAATATCGGGAAACCGGTCAGATTGCCCCTAAACAGCGAACTGAGCAAACACCGACCAAATTAAGTGTTGAGCAACTCGAGATCCTAGAAACGATTGTTGAATCGAATAATGACGCGACGTTGGCCGAGTTATGTGACTTGTTAGACCAGCGGGTCGGTGTCCGAATTGGTGTCTCGACGATGTTTCGCATGTTAGAGAAACTGAACTTAACGCTTAAAAAAAACTAGGACGGCAAAGGTAACTGGAGAGGATAGCAAAAGCCAGTAAACTCGTTGGCTATTTTCTCTTCCGCCTACGAAATTGCGCCCTTTGAAGGCATAGTCCAGTCAGCTTTGCCGTTCTAGAAAAAAACGCTGCACCCCGAGGAAAAAGAAACTGAGCGAGTCCAAACCGAACGCGTCAAATTTTGGCAACTGGTTCGAGGATTTCTGGCTCAAGACTTGATCTTTATTGACGAATCAGGCGTGGACTTAGCGTTGACCCGACTCCGCGCCCGGTCACCGAAAGGCAGACGAGCACACGGCAGGCGTCCCAACAAACGCGGGAAACGAGTCTCAATTCTAAGTGTGATTAGTCTTGGAGAGGTTATGACTTACGCCAATCTTATCGGTTCAATCGATGGTCTCACCTTTGAAGCTTTCATTTCCCAGAAACTCGTTCCGAAGTTGTGGAAGGGGACCTGTGTCATCCTGGATAACTGCTCAATTCATCTCGGTGAAGAAGTCAGAAAGTTGATTGAAGAGGCAGGAGCCAAGCTGATTTTCCTACCACCTTACTCGCCAGACTTTTCGCCTATCGAGAATTGCTTTTCAAAGCTTAAGAGCATTCTACGTTCGATTGGCGCACGCAGTTATCCAGAACTTGCCAAAGCCATTGATGAAGCGTTCTCTCAAGTGTCACTAAGCGATCTAAGGAATTGGTTCGCTCATTGCTGTTACTGTGCCTCACCAGAATGAAAAACGCTGTACCAAATCAAAAAATGCCTGCGACAGATAGCGCATCTACAATAAAGCTAAAGCTAGTCAGAGAAGCAACAGATTCGGTTGTTAAATCGGCAATTAAATTGTCCACTTTTGTTTGTAGTTGAGTCAGGTTCTTGAACAGCGCCCAGCGTAAATCCTTCTTCAAGTGCTGCCACAATCGCTCAATTGGATTCAACTCAGGGCAATAAGGCGGTTGAAACAGCAGAACAATGTTGTCTGGAATCACCCAGTCTTTCGCTTTGTGAAAGGCTCCGTTATTGAGTTGGAGGATGTTGAGGCTATCTGGATAAGCTTGAGAAAACTGGTCGAGAAAGAACTTATTAAATGTCAAGCTCATAGCGGTGTCGCGACAATCAAGTTGGCAGGCTAGCAAATTAAGCCAGTAGCGCTATCAGCGTTGAGATCGCCCCTGACAGAAGCTCAACTGGCTCAGGTTAAGTGATTCGATAACTGAGCAGAGCAAGCTGAAACCATGCTGTAAGGGGAGAGCCAGCACGACAGTCAGGATAAAAATGTCAGGTTGACAACGAAATGACAATCAGGATCGAAATGTCAACCTCAGCACGAAATGACAACTAGTGCATATTCTCATCACTTCGGCAGGGTCAACTCAGTGACTTCGGCACTGGATTCTCACCCAACTTCGGCAGGGTTAATTTCGTCTGCTTCGGCCGGTCAATTTGTTGTAGATCAGATCGCATGTGAGATCACCTTTGCTCCAAACGATAACATGATCCCTCTCTGGCTGAATTAGGCGATGGCATATTCAGCCGTATCGGGTTGAACCGAACTGGTTAACTTTCGCATCGACTCTCCTTTGAGAGACAGTCTCAGCGCATCGTGAACAATGCGGTCGAGCATAGCATCAGCCAGGGTGGGGTCTTGGATTTGTTGATGCCACTGAGAAACGGGGAGTTGGGTCGCAAACAAACAAGCCGCTTTGCGATAGCGTTCGTCCAACAGATCGAGTAGATCGCGTGCCTGTTCCTGGGAGAGAGGATCGCGCAACCAGTCATCGAGGATGAGCAGGTTGAAGGTGGCTAATTGTCGTTTCCACTTAGGCAATGATCCATCTGCTTTGGCAAGTTTTAATTCCAACAAGAGGTCTGCGGTTCTGAAGTAGCGCACACTGTGTCCCTGCTGACAGAAGGCGTCTGCCAACACCGAAGCCAGGAAGGTTTTGCCCACACCTGTGGGTCCGACAAGGATCAATTGAAGGTGTTGGTGTAACCATTGTCCCTGTGCCAACTCCAGAAACTTCACCTTGCTCAAGCCACGAGCGACGTTAAAGTCAATGTCATTCAAACTGGCAGTGGTCGTCAGTTGAGCTTGCTTGATGCGGCGTTGCAACCGTTGCTGGGCACGTCGCCAGTGCTCACGTTCCACCAACAGTGCTAGTCGTTCATCGAAACTGAGATCGTGATAAGTGCTGCTGGTCTGTTGCTCACTCCAGGCTTCGAGCATCCCGACCAGGCGCAAGGCTTTGAGTTGTTCAATCGTAGACGGATTCATCATGAGAATTGATCCAATGAGAAATAGTTAGGAATAGTACTGAGCACCCCGGACGTTTGCATGTTCAACAACCGGAACGACTGGATTGTCATCCGCCAAGGGTTCTTTGTCCAACTGGGTTTGCAGCATGGAGCGGATGCGACGCAAACTGACAATGCCAAACACATTCGCCCGATGACAAGCCGCTTCCAGCCGCGCCGTGCCATACTGCGTTGCTAGAGACTGCAAACCTCGCACGGTACGAAACGCCTGCTCTTCATGGTCTTTGCGTTCAAACATTGCCTCCACCTGGCTTGTCGTGTGGCGTCCGACCTGTTGCGCCCAGGCTAAAAAGCGTTCTTTCGACTGGCGTTTGTAGGCCCAATGTTCAGGCGGCATATGGTCGGGTAGCGTCGTGTGGCGATGGGGCAGGCGGCAGCGTTCGTGGGCAGCAATCCGCTTGCCATCGTGAAAGATTTCGACCATTTGCTCAGACACCTTGACTCGCACTTCGTGCTGCACAAACCAATAGGGGACGGAGTAATAGTGCTTTTCGACCTCAATGTGATAGTCCAGGTTGACCTTCGCTGTCTTCCAGTGGGCAAACGTGAAGGGTTGAACCGGTAAAGGAGAGAGGGCAGGTTGGTCTACTTGCTCAAACAATACCCGTCGCGACACCCCATAACCGGGCATCGTCCGCTCATTTAACGCCTTCAGCCTCTGGGCAATAGCAGCATTAAGGTCGCTCAGTGTGCTGAATTGCTCGTGCCGCAACGGTGCCAGCACTTGTCGTTCTACCTCCTGCACTGCCTTTTCGACCTTGGCTTTGTCACGCGGTTTGTACGGTCGAGCCGGAATAATGGCGACCCCATAGTGCTCGGCGAACTCCTGGTAACTCGGATTAATGCCCGGTTCATACCGACAAGGGTCGGTGACCCCGGACTTGAGGTTATCCGGCACAATGCACTGCGGCACACCACCGAAAAACGCTAGTGCCCGCTGGTGCGACCCAATCCAGTGCGGTAATTCCTGCGTAGGTGTAGCTTCGGCGTAGGTGTAGTTGCTCGCTCCCAAACAGGCGACAAAGATTTGGGCTGCCATCACTTGTCCGGTTTCCTTGTCCTGCATGGGCACCGTCAGCCCGCAGTAGTCCACAAATAGCTTGTCACCTCCCTTGTACACCTGCCGCATCGACAACTGGTGCCGCACCCGCCACTGGTTGTACCAGCGGCAAAAAGTGGCGTAGCTACAGTTCCATTGTCCTTTGTCCAGTCCCTCCTGCCACAGCAGAGCTAGCGTCACGCCTTTATGCTGTAATTGGGCATCTACCGCACTAAAGTCAATCGGTTCCGCCCGCTGTTCGGGGTTCTGTCTTCCTTTGCCCAGCGCCGCTTGCGCCTCACTGTCACTCAACTGGGTCAACTCGGTATAACTCAGGTTCTTGGCAGTGGCGCGACGAATGTAATCTTGCACGGTTGAGCGTGCCACCGCACAGCTTTGGGCGATCTGGCACTGGCTATAGCCCAGATCGTGAAGTCGCAAGATCTCTCGAAATTTTGCCACAGGCAGTAATCCTCCTTGTTGCTTCCGTTTCATATCCCCGCTACCTCCGCTTGTCGTTGACAGCGAGTGTAAAGGGGGTGCCGAAGTTTGTGAGAATTACCTGCCGAAGTTCGTTGGGAATGGGGTGCCGAGGTTTGTGAGAATCACCCGCCGAAGTTCAGTGAGAATCACCTGCCGAACTTTGTGCGATTTTGCAGCTGGGACTGGATAAAGGCAACGGCTTCTACCAACCTGGAATCTTGTGTACTGGAACGCAGCGGCAAGATCTCCAGCAACCGAAACAGCGTGGCTCGATGGCTCTTGTAGAATTTTTGGAATAAGGGTAGGTGGTTATTCCCTTCATACGTTAAATGAGCTTCACATTGTTCCAACAGGGTTTGGCTCTGGTCTCCAACGACGGTGGTAATCGCGGCGAAGCGCTGCGCAATATCGCCTTCACTGTGATAAGCCAGCACCAGATCGCGCAAGGTGGCAATCAGTTCATCGGTGTTTGATTGCTGTTCAACTCGATATTGAGCTAGGGCGGCTTTACTGCGATGGTGCAGTTGTTGCATCTGCTTGATAAACATCTCCGTCAAATCGTCCAGTACTCGGGCATACTGTTGGTTGAGCAGGGCGATCGCGAGGGTGTAGCGTTTAGCCACTGGCAATTCTTTCATCCCGCTGGCATCTAAGGTTTGGGCTTCCGCCGCAAAATGTCGCCGTTTACTATCGGGGATATTCTGGAGCACGGTTGTTCCTAGGCGCAAGGAAGATAACCACTTGAGGCGATCAATCAACACCTGTAAATGCGTCAGGGTGGGTCTACCGGAATCTTGTTTGAGCTGCTGCCAGGGCGTTGTATGCGTGGTGGCTTCCGCTTCCAATAACTGATGAATTTGGCGGCTTTCCTCTTGGGTGAGGTGGCTTACCACTTGCTGGTATAGTGCCTGAGTCACCTCATGGCGAGCTTGGCGAGCGGCTTTCAGCAGAGTACTGAAGGCGGGTAACTCAAATCGTTGACGAACTAATTCTTCGATTGCCACATTGATTAAGTCCACCAAATCGTGTTTAGTCCGTGCGGCATCCGCCATGACTTCGTTCATTTGTTGTCGGGCCGCCTGACCAAAAACTTGCAGGTTCAAATATTGGCGAATAATGGTCAGATGCCGCTTGCGGCTAGTCGAAGCATCATAGGCAGATAAAGCGTCGGGACGGAGTTTTAGCTCGGCAACGGTGGCAATATGGCGGGTAATATTGAGCGGTACATCCGCCACAGAAACGGCATATCCCAAGCGCTGAAAGGTTTTTAGCAGTATCAGAAACCCTAACTGCGATTGCTGGTTTTTCGTGACTCGACTCGACAGCAACAACTCCTCTGATCTGGGTGTGTAGATAGACGTCAACTCTTTGGCACTCAAGCTACTTTTTAAGCGTGGGTAGGCCGTATCTTGGGGACTGGGCATGCATACTCCTCACAACCTGGCAAACGAAACGAAGCAAGTTGGAAGGTAGCAGACAACTATTGATAAGTTCTACTAAAGCTGGAAAAACCATACTACAGATGAGTTGGACTATTTCTGGACTTTTTTATCTCCAGAACCTAATACTACAAGCGTAATCTTGCAGGATTTAAGGACTCCAAAGTCCGATCTCATCGTTGACTAATTGCCGCACCAGCAATGAGTGATGACCAAAAACAAGATGAGCAGAAATTATCAATCAAGCACCGCCACGATTCCCTCGCAGTGGCTTCTGTTCATCAATGGTGTCTAAAATAGGCAAGATCACAGTCTGAAACTTCCACTGAGAAAAGGTTTCAGCCGATGTGGTACTTAATTGCCAGGAACGGTGTCATACCCCTAGAAAGCAGCAACCAGAGCAGTGGGGCATAGATGACTCGGTTATCGTTACGCCATTCCTGGTAACAGACAGGACACCACGCTTGATAAGGATGTGACAGGCTAAAGGCAAAAATTTCGCTAGCCCATTGCAGCACACTCAACTGCAATAAGTCCTGCCGCCCCGTCAGTTCCTCAAGGGCTTGTAACAGAGCCTTAAGCAGATCGCCTCTGGTCTCGTCCTCTTGGGGCAACGACCTACAACTGCCAAATAATCGATAGATCGTCCGACTATCAACCTGAAACCCTCTGTCATTCATGAGAGGCATTATTTCGTACGACAGCAACTCCTCGGTTGTTAAGCAATGGGCCTGCGCCAAACGAGCAATATACCCGGTCAAACTCTCTACGTGTAGAGTCCCAATGCCAATTGGCTTGAGGGGAAGGAGACGACTTCGACCAGGTAAAAAAGGCTTATCCAAGTTCCAAAATGTGTCGGCAGAGTAGCTTTTAACTGGCATGAGGGGTTGCTCCTACCGGATCTCGCTTGGCTTGTCGCTGTCCTGGACGAAGCGAAGCAGGAGGGTGTGCAAGATTTGCACTATCAGCCAATTCAGGCTTGGTAACTCTCCCTTGAGTCATTTGTTTCTGCCAGCGCTTTTCGCCTGATTCTGCTTCCTGCCGAATTTGTTTTCGCCTTGCAGAAGAGTATTCATTCTGTTGCAAATGCTGAAGATGCAATGTTTTGGCATCCTCTGCTAATGCCATTCGCAACGCTTTCGTTAACCAAGTGTTCAAAATGCCAACACAGCCGATGGAATATTCCAACAAATAGTCCTGGTACTGCATCAAGTTCGGTTCTTCTAACAGTGGTAAATGCTCTTGAAATGTCTGAATTACTCGCCTAAACTCTTCTAAATCCTCAGATTGCTCAGGCAGGTAACGTGCCAGATGAATGTCATCGCTGCGCCGACTCACCTGCCCACTTAGAGTGCAGCAATTGAGCAAATCGTAAGTGCCAAACAACACGTGAATGGTTTCACTCAGGTTGGCAATGGATTTGAGCCAGTCCATTTGGTGTAGCATCTGTTTACCCCCTGCCACCAGTACCAGATGCTGAGCCTCATCTATCATGAAGGCTTTGAGCTGATAGCGCTTCATGGCTTGTTCCAAAATGCGTCGGAGAGTCTCCGGCTGCTTTCCCTGAAACCCTGGATAATAGTAGGGTGCTTTATTGACTTGAGATTCCATGTCATCGCCCACCATCTTGGCTTGAGACTGGAGTGGATTCAATGCTTCTAAAACCCTCAGGTAGTAATCTTTGTAGCTGAATGTCCCTTTCTCCGCTGGAACTGCCTCAATGCCAGCAACAGGAAGCTGACTAGGAGAGTGAAGCATTGTCGGTAGAACACTTTCCAGAAGCAGTCTTTCAGCCCGTCGTCGTAACGTTGTTTTTCCGACTCCTGCCGGACCGACCACAAAGAAAACGGATAAATCAATCGGTGACTCAATATTCATCAGCAGGGTTGCTAGAGCCACCCGCAGCTTTTGATGGGGAACAGTAATGCGTTGGAAGTACGACAATCGCTCGACAGGTGTCTGTTCCAGCAGTGTTGTAGGAAAGGGGCGTGAATCAGCACTTACCATAGCTCCTCCTGGTGGTATGCCTGAATTCGTTGGGAATTTTGGGGTTCTATCGGGTGCTTTGATGGAAGTGTGATGCCTACTGGAGCAGTGGGGTGAGGGGTTGGTACAACCAGATGATTGGCGGGAGTTTCTGGATGCAAAGCTTTATGAATATCTGAGACAGCCAGGTCATGTAAGCGTTGCAGTTGCAATGTCTCCTGAGCCTCTGCCGATTCTAAATACACTGCAATTTCTTTTGCCCGCACAGTAGCATGGTTAGCATACTGTTGCTTCTGTCGACGAAGTTCCAGACTGGCATAGCGTACTTCCTGCTCGGAACGTCCCTGCAACAAAGCATAGTGCTCAGAAATACACCGGACCCATTGCCCATCCACATAAGCATAGGCAGTGCCCATATCAAACGGGTCATACCGCACAGGCACTCGCGTACCCTCTACACTGGGTTGAAGAAACGAGTCATCGATTGACCAGTAGTTCAGGTAGTTAATTTTAACCCCGCTACCGGCTTGTACTTTGGCAGTTCCCTTAGGGGTTGAGGGCAACGTGAAAATTCGAAAATTCTCATCGTAGACAATCTGCCGCTGGCTTCGGCTACCGCTTTGAGCGATTCCACCTAAAAATGCTTCGCGAGGACTCTGCCCCAACGCTGGATGTTCCTTTTGGTCATAAACTTCATAGGCATACCCGCAGAACTGCTCGTATAGCTCTGCTAATGTCCAGACAGCCAGTCGTTTTGGATCATTCGATTTTGTGACCTGTCGGATACACTTGGTCATTTGTGTATTCCCTCTCAGGTTGTAGAAAAACTCAGTGTGGGTTGTCCCAAACAAGCGTTCAATCAATGAACCAAATCGTGGGCTGGCAGCTGGTCGTTGCTTCTTGATGCATTCAAAAGCAGCCAGGAGAGTTTCAAAGTAAATACTGCCAAACTCAGCACCATTATCTACGACAAGGGTTTCGGGAAATTGACCGAATCGTTGAACGCACAGGCGTAACACCATCATGCAAGAACGATAGGACGGAGAATCGAAACTCAAGTAAATTGCCAAAATCCTTCGGGAAAATGCGTCTAACAGTACGGTCGCCCAGGGTCTACCCAGGGAACGTCCAGTTCGAATGCAGACCAACTCAATGTCCAACTCGGTATGGTCAACATGGCAAATTTCAAAGGGACGCCCCCCGTGACAAGGCGTTGTCAACGCTAGCTCATGGTAAACCGCAGCGTGTGGATAAGCGGCTCGTTTGCCCTGCCGCTGTCGTGTTTGCTGGTAGCCTGCTCGTTGTTGAATTCGATGACAGAAGGTTGTGCGGCTGGGGCAAGGACTCTCAAATCCTGCCTTTTCCCACTCTCGTAGAAGAATGCCATAGACGGCGAGTTTGCCCTGCTGCTTGAGTGTTTCATAGTGCTGTTCAATAATATGGTCGATGAATTCCCAACTCTCAGGCAGCAATCGAGACTGGCGATTGCCTTTAGCAGATTGGTGGGGGAGCAACCCGATATACCCCCAGCCATAAGTTTCTTGAGCGCTACGAAACTTTGCCTTCCAATGGCGAATGGTACGTTCAGAAACGATACTGCCACCGGGAGATTGTCCCTGTAAGTAAGGCTCTATCGTTCTGTATCGCTGGTTGGCAGTCTCCAAATCTGTAGGGCTGGCTCGACTAATCTGTTCCCAAATAGCGGCTTTTCTCAACGAGGGTTCGGGTAATGTTAGACCTGTGATACTCCCCTGTTGCACTAGACGGTTGAATTCGGCGTAGCTCAATTGAATTAAATCACTTTCACCTCGCAGCACGATTTGAGTTGCACCCCTTTGCAGGATCATCAAACTCTTGCCGTCCCAACTTAACTCCATACCAACTGTGATATCTAAGATCTGAAGATTGCGGGTTGAGGTAGTGCTAAAGCATGGCACGACAACCGCGTACGCCTCTGCAATGCGAGAGTCTTGAAATAAATGCACACGTTCTGGTTCGGCTAAAGGCTCTTGCTTGAGCTTGGCATACAGTTGATGAGTTGCAATCAACGCATGGATATCATCCACACTGCTGTTGCTAACCGTTTGAATCAATTCGGTGAGGGTGATTCCTGGATGGGTAACGACGGTTGCCTGAAGTGCCTTGCTGACTTCTTCATCCACACTGTAACCCTGCTTCAGATAGCTCCTCAAAAATTGACGATTCCGGTAGAGCGTCCAGTTGATCTCACGGTCAGTTCGAAGCCGATAGTAAACGCCGAATGCCTCAACACACTGTTCCCCAGGTGGACTGTACCAATCTCCATCTGAATTCTGGCAGTAGCGATTAGGCTGGCTTTGGGTCAATATCTTGAGCCGTGCTTCCGGTTTCCACTCTTCAAACCCAACAGATGATTGTCGAATAACAAAGAAATCAGGGACATGCGAGCAAACAACCCGCCGACCATTCTTTGACGCATACGACAAAGTCAGTTTCAGCGGTTGGTCATAATATTCCAGCACATCGTCATCTGCCTCATAGTCCTCAATTGCTGGCAATTCAACTTTGTGAGATTCAAATTGAATGGTTCTACCCATTTTCTGGCTAGGGTAACGACCACTCACGTTGTTTGCTCCCCCACCCACCCGGCGGATTGGCTCGGAGGAACGAATCTGCCCAACAAGCTCACAACTGCGGCTTGAGAGACCCAAGCGATGACACCATTCCTGGAATTGCTCGTTCCTTAACATGGGAACACCTGCCAGTGAATGCAAGAACTAGCGGTTTTGCTCAAGGCAATCAGGCTTAGGAATTTCAACGAAAAGGGCTATGTCTGACTGTGCTATGCCTAAAGTAAAGATGCAGCGACTTTCGGCAAGCTTATGCTTGAGAAAACAACTTTCGGCAAGTTTATCATGTCAATAACGGAACCCACTCCGATGCCTACCAAACGTAATAATCAGGCTTTCAGCTATCATTCTGGCAAGCTTATGCTTGCACTGGCGGTAAGCTTATGATTTCAGTCACATGGATCTCCACTGTTAAAGGATTTGGTGAGTTACCCGATGCCCAGACCTGTCCACCCTGATCCCAGTCGCACCCCCAAGCGGCGATCGCTACCTGAGAAGTGTCGTAAGTGTGCCATGCTGTCGGCAGAGCAAGCGCAAGCCTTACATGGAGCCGAAGGGGATGGTTGCTGGATTCCAGCGGTCTGCTACAGTCGCCGCTCTTATGCCAGAAACCGCGATCGCATTAATCAAACACGGAGTCGCAGACGGAAAGAGGGCGAACTGGAGCAAATTCCAGTTGAGTTTGAACCACTCAGTCAAACCGTGTTTGGGGTGCTGGTGGTGTATCGCAAGGCAGGAGCAGATACACCCGTCCATGCGATCGCCGCTGAGATCTGGCAGGGCCAAGAGAAGATTGCGATCGTGCCCCCTGTGCATTGCCTGGGAATGGTACCCAGCCAGGTGCATCAGTACGTGGGGAAGTTGCTGAATGTTTTGGAAGACCGCTATGGGATGAAAAAGTTTGCTAGCCAAACTCGACTCGATCCAGAGCTATGTGGTTTGCGACCCTGTCCACTGCATCATTGAGGCGAGGGCATGAGGCAAGTAGAGCAATTAGAGCTACCACTATGGGAGGTATTGCAGGAAGCGACGATCGCTCCAGATGATGCCGATGTCAGACAGCTCCTGGATGTGTTGGAGGATTCATTAACTGACCTCGATACCGTAGGACAACTGCAAGTCGCGGCTGAGGCGATCGCCCAAATTGTTCAGGTGTTTCAGGCGCGATCAGTACTAGCATTTGAGGAACTGGAAGCAACCACCAGTTCTGAAGGCCCAGTCATGCCCAGCGATGCCTTCGATCGGTATGTGCGGCAGACGATGGAGGTAGATTTAGATCAGTTTATTGAGCCCCTAGAGAGCTTGCCCAGAAAGTCACCGGAGCGTTCCATGTCACCAAGTTCAGTCGTGGGGGAACTTGACCAGTCGGCTTTACTGCAAGCATTAGACGAGCAGATGAGTCAGCATCCAGGCTTGACGGAGGCGGAAGCGTTTAATGCCGCCCTCAGTTTGGCCCATGATGAAGATGTGTCAGCGTGGGGGCAGACAATTGCCCGCTGGATGACAGAGCAACGCATTTCAACGATACCGTTAATGCAGTTGCAGCGGTCTGTAGAAATGCCCTTGGTGCAATTATGGCTAGCTCTACTGCTGGGTAAGTATGCGATCGAGCAGCGGGGTGAGTTCTATGACGCTCAGCAGATTTGGGTCTCCGTAGGATGCTTACAAAAATAAGTTGCTTAACTAAGCAGTCTTTCGCGGCACAATCCGGTAGTTCCATTCTCCATGAAATCGACACCGCTCTATGGCAATCGCATTGAACTGTTCATCCGTCACTTGAATTCCTGTGGGATAGAGATTGTTATCCAGTTGAGCGTGAACTTCTAAACCAGTTTTAGTCGTAGTGTTGCTAATCAAGTTAATCACGGTTTCCAAACTGGTTAATGGCTGTCCTCGCCAATTTGTCGTGATGTGACAAAACAAGCGATGTTCAATCTTGTTCCACTTGCTGGTACCCGGTGGAAAATGGCAAACATGCAATGTCAAGCCCGTTTCATCTGCAAACTCCTGCAGTTTGAGCTTCCACAACCGATTGCGATAACCATTACTTCCCCCACAGTCTGCCGTAATTAACAGATGCTTGCTGCGGCGATATTGGGCTTGTCCGAGGTGCTGCCACCAGCAGCGAATCGATTCAACCGCAAACTCTGCAGTGTCATGGTCAATGCCAACATTCACCCACCCTTGGTTATGAGTCAGGTCATAAATGCCATAGGGAATGGCTTTACCCTGGGCTTTGTCAGGAAAATCATGGGTCTTGACAGCAGTTGGTTCACCTTTCGGTTGCCATTCCTGTCCCCCATTTTTGAATTGACCCAGGTTCTCCTTCTTCTTGGTATTAATCGAGATCACCGGACGGTGCTGCCGTTGAAACACTTCCACCTGCCGAGCAATGTGGTTAAACTGGCTATCTCGGTCCGGATGTTGCTTGCCTTCCTGGGTCTTGCGGTTGCTCTGCAACGAGTAGCCCATTTCTACCAACAGCGTGTACACCGTCATGGCACAAATGGTATACCCTTGCTCCTGCAAAGCATCTGCCAATTGATTGACACTCTTGCACGTCCAGCGCAAAGGACATTCGGGTTCTCCTCGAGTGGTGGGTTCGACTAAACGGTCCAACGCTTCTAAAATCAGAGGGTCTCGCGCTTCGACTCGTTTGCGTCCACCTCCCGCTTGGCGAATGTGTTCAGACGTAAGCAACTCTGTTGATTCACCACCCAATTCTTTGAGTCCTGCACGAATCGTATTTTGGCTCAGTCCAGTGGCACGATGGAGGGCAACGATGCCACCGTACCCCAACGCTTCTGCTTCCGTTGCAGCCCATAACCGACGGCTACGCTCATTCAAGAAGGGGCTAAGGTGTTGATATTTATGTTCAATTTGCTTGACTACTGAATCAGGAACCATGGTGCAACTAGAACGCCACTCTATCTAGCCTAACGATTTCACCCAGGGGAAAAGGGGAAAGTTACGCAACTTATTTTTATAAGAGTCCGTAGGAGGGTTCAAACTGGCGAAGCTGTCATTTGCCGCCACCCAAGCGCCATAATCGTTGTTCCTAAAGGCTTTCAGAAACAAAAACGCGAATTTTGTCTGAAAACTCCATATCTAGTGCTCACCTACTGTACCAAATAACCTCTAGATTATTTGGTACAGCTTTGGACAACGTTATCATGCGGGTTTCAAGGCACCAATTATCGAAGGGTTTAATTGGTACACATCAAAATGGTTTCATTACCCTTTCCGGCGTAAGAACTGACATGCAAATCAGAAAATTCTTCTGAACCCTTTACCCAGTCTGAATTTTCAGGATTGTATGGCGGCATCTGATACCTTCGCCAGTTTGAACCTATGAACACAATCGTGTGGACTGGCAGACGCGAGATGAGCAAATTCTGGCTCAGGTGCGAGCAATTGTACAGGAATTACTGGCTACCGAGAAACCAATCCGAATTACGGTGAGCCGAGTGGCAAAAGAGATCGGTCAATTGGCGCTGATCGAACAACACCTTAATCAGATGCTACTTACGAAGGCTTATCTGGATTCAGTGGTAGAAAGCGTTGAGGATTACCAGATTCGACGAGTGCGGTGGGCAGCGGAAATCCTCGATCGACGGGGAGAGAGGGTCGAGTCTTGGAAAGTGGTTAGGTTGGCAGGGTTGAGACCAGATTATTCAGAGAAGGTGGAGCAGGCGATCGATCAAGCAGTTTATGCCAGTCCTTTGTAGGCTCTCAGTTAGTTAGCGAGTGTCCTAGCTCATCAACCTGCTATTTCACATCAACTCGCTTTCACTAAACCTTATCTAATAACTCGGCTTGCCTGTTGCTCAAGTCGAATCAGGATATTTTCACGACAGGCAAACCAGACTTGGCGAGTCATCTACTCTGAAGATGTGATGCTTTGGTATCTACGCCGTGGAAAAAGAGCAAAGAATTGGTGATCAGTCATTGTCCCATCCTTGCAGCAATTCTCATTTTGCGAAAAGCTGTTCAAGTCCTAGAAATACCAGTATTGTAAGGATATCTGAGAGAGCCAAGACGCTCAAGACGGGATGACGGACGACCAAGACCCGTGCTGAACTTTGCCCAGATTCCCAATCATAAAGAAGCATTTCAATAAGGCGAATAATGGTATCTTTTTTTGACTGCCAGAGCAAATTTGGTTGGTAGTTAAGTATAGTTATGTAAGAACTACTTGCTTCACGCGATCGCCCTTAACTAAGGGAGGGGTTGTCATGCATAAAATCCTGGTTCTAGCCGCAAATCCTACGGATATGAATCGGCTACGATTGGATGAAGAAGTTCGAGAAATTCAGCTTTCACTAGAACAGTCGAGGAATCGTGACTGGTTTGAAGTTATCACTCGTTGGGCAGTCCGCGTTGATGACTTACAAAAAGTACTGCTCGATTACACTCCTCAAATTATTCACTTCTCGGGGCATGGAACTGGCAGTCAGGGGCTAGTATTGGAGAATGATGTAGGTCAATCTGAGTTAATTAGTACTACGGCCTTATCTGGTTTGTTTCGATTAGTTCAAAATGAAGTTGAATGTGTCTTTCTAAATGCTTGTTACTCTGATGTCCAAGCAGAGGCAATTCATCAACATATTGAT
This sequence comes from Pantanalinema rosaneae CENA516, assembly GCF_050753385.1. NCBI lineage: Bacteria > Bacillati > Cyanobacteriota > Cyanophyceae > Leptolyngbyales > Leptolyngbyaceae > Pantanalinema > Pantanalinema rosaneae. The sequence continues at coordinate 31,868 of NZ_JBLZFZ010000007.1, read as the reverse complement.
TGTGTTTTAGGGATGAATTCGGCAGTTGGGGATAAAACTGCTATTCATTTTGCTCGTGGATTTTATCAGGCTATAGGGTCTGGTAAACCTTATGACCAAGCGTTTGAGTGGGGCTGTAATGCGATCGACCTGAAAGGAATTCCTGAATCGTCTATACCTGTTCTGAAATATCGCAAGCGCTCTCAATCGTTTTCCTCTGCTCAATCCACTTCCCTGTCAACCGCAGCAATACAACCAGCGTCCACTCCAATACCTCAGAATCGATCAATTGCGATTGGTGGTAATGTGATGGGAAGTGCCGTAATTGCTGGAGATGCCAACGCAACAACTATCCACTATCAACAGGCAGCTTTGCCTTCACAATCAAGTGTAGATATTCATGCAGAATTCAATGCTTTAAGAGATGTGTTAGCTATGCTGGAAACACCCGATCGCCGCAAAATTGACAATGCGATCGCGGATGCCGAGGAGGAACTGAAAAAGCCACAACCGGATAAAGATGAAGTGGGTCAGGCACTGGGGCGAGCACTGAGTTATGCCCAAAAAGCTCAGGGGTTTGCGGAAAGCATGGATAAACTGCGTCCCCATGTTGAAAAGGCAGCAGGGTGGTTAGGGGAGAATTGGTACAAACTACTTCCCTTGGTTGGATTAGCGATTTGAGGCTCAGGATATGGCAGACACGAGTGTTTCTGCCGGCGATCGCCACATTGCGATTGAGCGGGATGTGATCAGCAGTGCCATTATTTCCGGCAATGGCAACAAGGTCGTGATTTACCAGTATCAGCAGGAGCTACAGGCTCCAGTTGAACTATCGGCAGACGCGATCGCGATTGGTCTTAATCCTTACAAAGGGTTGCTGGCATTTCATGAGGAGGACAGCGATCACTATTTTGGGCGAGAAGTTCAGATCGAACGACTCTGGACACTATTACGGAACTTGTACGAACAGGGAACGTTAGCAACGCCTGCATTAAGGGTTTTGCCTGTTTTAGGACCGTCTGGTTGTGGTAAATCATCGCTGGTGCGGGCGGGGCTAATTCCCGATCTGGCTAGACATCCCTTACCTGGACGTAAGCAGGCGATCGTTGCAGTATTAGTACCTGGATCGCATCCGGTGGAAGCTCTGGCAGGAGTGTTGGCGCGAATCGCTACGCAGGACTCAACCCCCGTTGCCAAAACACGGGAATTTGTAGCAGAACTGAAGCAAGTGACGGAGACCGGACAATACGATGGACTGCGACGAATTGCTGACCTGTTACCAGAGATTGCTGACTCGCCATTGGTCATATTGGTGGATCAGTTTGAAGAAGTCTATTCCCTATGCAGGGAGGCAACAGAGCGCACAACTTTTATTGAAAATTTGCTGGATGCAGCGGCAGATACGTCGAGACGAGTTTCTGTCATCTTGACCTTGCGAAGTGATTTTCTGGGTGAGACCCAACGGCATCCTGTGTTAAATCAGGTGATTGCCAATCAGGGGGTGATCATTCCAGCAATGGATCAGTCAGAATTACGGCGAGCCATTGCCGAACCTGCCCGGTTAGCAGGACACCCTCTAGACGAAGCGACGATCGATTTATTGATTCAGGAGACGGAAGGGAGAGAGGGTGCGTTGCCCTTGCTGGAGTTTACCCTGACCCGGATTTGGGAAGGGTTGGCAGTAGGGAAAGCACCCGCAGAAACGCTGAAAGAAATTGGTGGGGTGGGCGGTGCACTGGCAGGGGAAGCCCAGCGGATTTATGACAGTCTGAACCCGGATGAGCAGGAAATTGCCCGACGAGTGTTTCTGGGATTGGTGCAATTGGGAGAAGGCACCAAAGATACACGGCGACGCACCGAGATTCAGAATTTGACATCTTACCGAGATCAACCGGATCAGGTGAAGCAAGTGATCGCCCGTTTTGCAGATCCAGGGGTACGGTTGATTACGCTGGCATCGGGAGCAAGAGCCGATACGGCAGAAGTGACCCACGAGGCGCTGTTTGAGCATTGGCAGAAGATGAAAGATTGGCTCGATGGTAGTCGTAATGATTTGCGCTTTCAACGACGCTTGGATGAAGCGGCGGTGCATTGGCAGGAGACGGGACGGGCAGAGGGAAGTCTGTGGCGTCCACCGGATTTAGACTTGCTCCGACGATATCATCACCGAACAGGTAATGATATGACTCCATTGCAGGTGGAGTTTTGCAAAGCATCAGAAAAAACTGAGAATAATCGTAAACGCCTACAAAGGCTTGGAATTGGTGGACTTGCAGCAGCATTAATCCTAACAACAAGTTCAACGATTTTTGCTGGATATCAGCTTCAAACAGCAGAGTGGCAACGGATGGAACAACTTGCTGTTACAGCGAAAACTCTACTTCCGAATCGACCAGTTGAAGCGACTATCCATGCTATTGCAGCAGAGGGGTTGAACCGCTCCATCTTAATTCGCCTGTCGCATGATTCAAAGCCTGTCTCGTTATTGAGCAGTTTAATGGATGCAGTACAAGTCGAACAGGAACTCAATCTCATCCCCCTAAAAGTTTACTCTGTAGCGTTCAGCCCTGATGGCACCCGTCTTGTCTCCGGTGGTTTTGACAAAACAGTGCGGCTGTGGGATGTCAAAACTGGCGCTCCTATTGGTAAACCTCTACAAGGACACGAGAAAACAGTTCAATTTGTGGCATTTAGCCCCGATGGTACCCGCATTGTCTCATCTGGCGACAAGACGGTACGGATATGGGATGCCAAAACTGCTACTCCTATTGGTCACCCTCTACAAGGACATAAAAACGTTGTTCGATCTGTAGCGTTCAGCTCAGACAGTACACGCATCGCCTCTGGTAGCTATGACAAGACGGTACGGATATGGGATGCCAAAACTGGTGCATCGATCGGGCAACCGTTGATTGGACATAAGGGCGAAATTTTATCTGTAGCATTTAGTCCTGATGGCACACGCATTGCTTCTGGCAGTGCTGACAAAACAATACGGTTATGGAATGCCAAAACTGGTGCTCCTATCGGGCAACCTCTGTATGGACATAAGCATGTAATTACATCTGTAGCATTTAGTTCTGATGGTAAGCGAATTGCCTCCGGTAGTATTGACAAAACAATACGGGTGTGGGACGCCAAAACTGGTGTTCCTATTGGGCAACCTTTAATTGGGCATGAGAAAGCAGTGTGGTCTATTGCATTCAGTCCCAATAGCACCCAACTTGTTTCTAGTAGTGAAGACAAAACAGTGCGATTATGGGACACCCAAATTGGTCAACCGATTGGACAACCTTTACGAGGACATGAGGATATAGTTATGTCGGTCGCATTTAGTCCTGATGGCACTCATATTGCTTCTGGTTCTCTTGATGCGACAGTACGAATATGGAATGTCAAGGCTCCCTCGCTCATTGACCAATTCTTGCGAGGACATGAGGATACAGTTATGTCTGTCACATTGACTCCTGATGGTGGTCGTATTGCTTCGGGTAGTGCGGACAAAACAGTGCGGATATGGGATACCAAAACTGGTACACCGATCGGGCAACCTTTGATTGGACATAAGAAAACAGTTTGGTCTGTTGCCTTTAGTCCTGATGGTGGTCGTATTGCTTCGGGTAGTGCGGACAAAACAGTGCGGATATGGGATACCAAAACTGGTACACAGATCGAGCAACCTTTGATTGCACATAAAGGTGGAATTACATCCGTAGCTTTTAGTCCTGATGGTACTCGTATTGTTTCTGGCAGTGCGGACAAAACAATACGAATATGGGATGCTAAAACTGGTACACCAATCGGGCAACCTTTGATTGGACACGAGGATATCGTTCGATCCGTAACCTTCAGCCCTGATAGTACTCGTATTGTTTCTGGTAGTGCGGACAAAACAGTACGAATATGGGATGCCAAAACTGGTACACCAATCGGGCAACCTTTGATTGGACATGAGGATATTGTTCGATCTGTAGCCTTCAGCCCTGATGGTAGCCGTATTATTTCTGGTGGTGCTGATACGACGGTGCGTCAGTGGGATGCTAAAACTGGTGTTCCTATTGGACAATCTTTAGTTGGACATGGGGAAGAAGTATGGTCTGTTGCATTCAGCCCAAATGGTTCTCAAATTGCTTTTACTCAAAAAACAGCAATACAGTTGTGGAATACCATAACAAGTGCAGCAGTTAGTCAACTCGTACAAGATTCTGAGGCTGAAATTGTATCCATTGCATTTAGCCCTGATGGTAAGCATATTGTCTCGAGCAGTGGTGCAACAATTCAAATCTGGAATATTGATCCCAGTACGATGCTTCAAATTGCCTGTAATCGCTTGCACGATCACTCCAATTTGATTACTCCAAAAACTGATGTTGCTAAATTAGCAAAACAAACTTGTGAGAAATATGTTTGGTCAAAACACTAGTTAAGGAGGTGACTCAGACTTAGAAAAAGGAATGCTTGAGGAGGTTTTATGGTTGACTCAGAGGTTTCTAGCAAAGATCGCAGCATCGCCGTGGGGCATAATGTGATTGGTAGCGCGATCGTTTCAGGCGATCAAAACCACATCACAGTTACTTACAATGAAATCATTCAAATCTCCACATCCGTTATCCAAAACCGTAAACCGAATTGGTCATCGCCCTACAAAGGACTGAAAGGATTTGGATTGAAAGATAAAGAACTGTTCTTCGGGCGCGATCAACTGATTGCCAGTTTGCTGACAGCAGTCAACAACAGTAACTTTTTGCTGGTCTTAGGTGCTTCGGGGAGTGGTAAATCATCCGTAGTACGCGCCGGATTGATCCCTCAACTTTATGACAAAGGGGGAACTCAATTTCAACATTTCCTCTTCACCCCCGATCGCGATCCCTTTGATTCCCTCTACCGCAGTCTGCGAAACCCAGAGAATGACCACCGCTTGAGTGACGCAGATGCCCAGATTGTCCTGAAAGCCCAGTCCCATAGCTGGGTGCAGGTTGTGCAAACCCTGCAACAGAAACAGTGGCAGTGCTTATTCTTCATTGATCAATTCGAGGAACTGTTTACCCTTTGCCAGGATGTAAACCAGCGCAAAGCATTTATCGATGGTATGGTTCAGGTTGCCAATTCAGGGATTGCATCCGTCAAGTTGGTGCTTGCCATGCGATCGGACTTTCTGGATCAGATTCATCCCTATCCCCAGTTTGCCAAACTCATCCAGCCCAATATCCACTTCATCACCGATATGTACCTTGATGAACTGCGGTTAGCCATTGAACAACCTGCTGCCCATCATGGCGTAATCTTTGAACCAGGATTAGTGGAGGAAATCATCAAAGACGTGCAGGGCGAAGCGGGCTATCTGCCACTCCTGCAATACACCCTAGATTTACTCTGGAATGAAGAACTCAAAGTTGATGGACTGCACGATCGCACTCTCAACATCCAAACCTATCGCAATCTGGGCGGAGTCAGAGGTGCTCTGCAACAGCATGTAGAATCCATTTACAAACACTTCTCCAATTCCGAGAAACCGGCAACAGAACGGATCTTTCTCAAGTTGATAAATATTGGCGGTGATGAAGAATCAGGCACAGAATGGAAACCTGTACGCCGACGAGCGAATCGATCAGAGTTCCAAGATGAATTAGAAAAAACTGTCCTGGCACAATTGATTGATGAAAAGCTGGTAGTCAGCGATGCCCCCAAAGAGACAACGACCGATCGCCCTTCACCTTCCCAGGCATCCACTGTCGAAATCGCCCATGAGGTATTGCTCACGTCCTGGACACTACTGCACACTTGGATTAAAGAAAATCGACAGGCGATCGCCCTGCGAAACCGACTCAATGATGATGTTGCGCTGTGGGAAAGTCGCAAGCGATCGGAGAAAGAACTGTGGGGTGGATCACGCTTGGAAAAAGCTCTGGAGTTACAAAAAGATTCCACCTTTAATCAGGTACTGGGTGGGTTCAGTCCTTCTGCCAACCAGTTTATTGATGCAAGTGAGAGAAAGCGGAATTATCAGCGCTATCGTACAGTTGCTTTATGGACTGGCTTCTCGACTCTCACACTTCTATCTGTAATTTTGTTTATTTCCCTGGCAACTCCTTTTGTGTCCACCGTCTTAAGCTATTTGGGCTATAGGGACTTTAAAGAAAAGCGGTTCTCAAGTGCGATACAAAAGTATGATTTAGCGATTATGCTTCAGACGGATAAAATTAAGGGGGTTATATATTACGATCAAGGTCTTGCCAATGAAGGTTTATCCAATTTCAACAGCGTTACCTCTGACTATCACTTCAACAGCGCTATCTCTGACTATCAAGCTGCCATTTCAGCAATACCAAGCTTTACTCCATCCTATAACAACCTAGCACGTTTATATATCCTTAGGAAAGATTATAAAGTAGCTATTAAGATCCTTAATAAAGGCTTACGGCTACCTGAAGATCAAAAACTAGATCGAGAGGATCTAGATGCATACAAAAATGTGAAGTCTGCTCTGCTCAAAAACTTGGGCTGGGCACAATTTGAACTAAAAGATCCAGCAGCCAAAGTCACTCTCATGCAAGCCATTGATATAGATAAACAAAATGGTTCAGCGCACTGTTTATTGGCACAAGTGCTAGAGGAGAATTCCAAAACTGGTTTGATTGTAAATGTAAGGAAGGAATACAAACAATGTATTGATTTGGGAGATCCTGATCTGCCGGAAGTCAAAAAATGGCAAGAGTTAGCTCATTTAAAGACAGCTCGTTTAAAGTCGTGATTAACTCTCATCTTTCCTTAGTGATGCAGAAAGTTTGAATAAGTCTCATTACAAGAATCTAATTAACTTAGAGACACCTTACAATTTCAAGGAGATTAGTTATGGATTTTAAAGCATCTGCTCTATTTGGTCTATTTGGTCTGGGATTAACCTTAACTCCCGCTTTAATTGCAACTGATCTTCATGTTGTCCAAGCACAACCTTGCCCGTGGTGGCAGTGTTTCTTTTGGTACAATGGAACCCAGTACGGGTCGGGTCACATTCCAGGTCCAGAAGTAATTGCCCAACTGGAAAACTTAGTAAGATTAGGGAAGGCTACAACTGATAATCAGCTTCTACTAGCCTATACTTACAATACACAAGGAAAGTATGACCTCGCCAAAAAAACTTACTCTACAGCGTTGAAATCAGCTAAAAAGGCTCGAGATACGGGAAGACAAGCAATAGCACTTCAGGGATTAGGGCAAGTCTCTGTAGCAACTAGCAGACGGCAGGAAGCGATTTCTCAACTTACAGCAGCAAAAGCTCTGTACACCAATTTGAGGTATCAAAAGGGTGTTGATGAAGTAAACCGAATACTTACAAGTCTATCCAAACCAAAGCACTGAACAATCCCAAGCAACCGAAAACCGACAAAGGCGATCGGTATCTATGAAGAGGCGAAAGCTGGTTGCAATAGCGCTGCTTCTAGTCAACAGTGGTGCTCTGGTTTAGGGATTGCAACAGGCGGCGTTGCACAGTTATTGAATGAATGCTTACAGCATCTCTTATTGGCTTGGAGTAGCAGAAGGTCTTGCGATGTAATTGGGCAAGATAATTCCGCAAGGCTCTTGACTGGTTGGTTGGATTGACAGTGGGAGCATTGCATCATACTTCTATTGTGCAACGCCGTTTCGGAGATATTACACTCCCTCTAGTTAGAGACACAACCATTATGTATAAAGATTTTAGTGCTCATGTTGAAGGCAACACCGTAACCTTTCGCTCTTCTTTCCCGATCGCGCTAAAGATCCCTTGCAATATGGCAGAGGAGGGCTTCCCAGAATTCAAAAGCTCTAGGTCATAGACACCTTTCAACATCATTTAGGACAAACCGATTGGGATAATCTGAATGCCCCAGAGATGCAACTCAACAATCATTCCCAGGGCAAAGAAAAGTTCATCGTTGCGCTGAATTTCTCTGCGGCTGATCAGTTTGTTGATGTACCCTTCTCCTTCAATATAACCTGGACTGATCTACTGAATAATGAATCGTTCACGGTGTCTAACTACCGCCTGACCAACCAGAAAATCAACTTTAACTGGGGACGAATTTTTTATGCCAAGGTCAATGTTTTTGCAAGCAGGTAAGCAAAGTTCTAGTGATCTTTTATTAGCGTTTCAGAGACTTGACCAGCGCCTTGAGCAAGTGATTGCTGCGGCACAGAGTGTTTATGGAGCAGAGGCAGCAGATGATCTTTACCGGGGACTATATGTTCATTGGGAACAGGTTGAGCGGGAACTAGGACGGGAGCCTGGAGCGCCTGCATTGCAATTTTCACAGTCATCCTCATCAGGTAACTTTTCATCTGATTGGGATGATTTAGAGTCAAGTAAAGGGATGAATATTTTATCTAAATCAACGGATTGCCCTCCCCAGTTCAACTGGCTGGCAAAAACCTTTGATTTAACCCCCTTTGATCTAGACCTGATTTTAATTGCGCTGGCTCCAGAAGTGGATCTACGTTATGAGCGAATTTATGCTTATTTGCAAGATGATGTTACACGCAAACGCCCTACAGTAGATCTGGTATTAAATCTGTTGTGTGCTTCCGCAGAAGAGAAGTTGAACCGGCGGGTTCGTTTGATGCCGTCTGCGCCTTTACTTCAGCACCAAGTGTTGCATGTGGTTGGAGATATCCATCAGAGCCTACCTCCGCTTCTGTCTCACTATTTGAAGCTGGATGAACCGATCATCCACTGGTTGTTGGGGCAGGCAATGCTGGATCCGCGTTTGAGTGGATTGGCTCAACTGGTTCAGGGAAAAGCATCCTGGGAGGAAATCCCACTGGAGCCATCGACCATCGGGGCGCTGCTCAGTTTAACCAGGCAATCGATGCAATCGAACCAGCCGTTGTACCTGTATTTCCAGGGGGCTTGGGGGGCTGGGAAGCAGGGGACAGCCGCCGCGATCGCTCACCAACTAAACCGACCACTGCTGGTTGCCGACTTGTCTCGTCTGCCGTTTCTCAAATCAGATGTTGAGCAAACTCTGTCTCTCCTGTTTCGTGAGGCCCGCTTACAGGGAGCGGTATTGTACCTGGACAGGTTGGATGAGTTGCACCATCCTGACCAGATGCCGTTGTATCAACAATTGCTGATTCAGCTTGCCAGCGCGATCGGGATCACGATTCTGGCAGGACAGCAACCCTGGGCAACCCCATTCACCCAGCGGATCAGCCCCCTATCCATCCCCTTTCCCACGCCCAAATTTACCCAACGGCGGGAGAGTTGGAGAACGCACCTGGGAAACATCGACACGCTGTTAGAGCCTGACAGTCTGGATATATTGGCAAACCGGTTTCGACTCACGTCTGGTCAAATTGCCAGTGCGGTTGACATGGCCCATCAAAGTGCTCGTTGGCAAGCTGCAACAGCGGGGAATGGTCAGCCTACATCGCCCAGTCTGGAGAATTTGTTTATTGCCGCCCGTGCCCAATCGGGGGGACAGGAACTGTCAGCGCTGGCACGCAAAATTCAACCTCATTACACCTGGGAAGATCTGGTGTTGCCAGCTGATCCACTGGCTCAAATTCGGGGCATTTGCCAGCAGGTCAAATATCAGCATATTGTCTACGGGCAATGGGGGTTTGAACGTAAGCTATCCCTGGGGAAAGGGCTGAATGCCTTGTTTACTGGCCCACCGGGAACAGGCAAAACCATGACGGCGGAAGTGATTGCTGGTGACTTGGGGCTGGATCTCTACAAAATTGATTTGTCCCAGGTTGTGAGCAAATATATTGGAGAAACGGAAAAGAACCTGAATCGCATTTTCACGGCAGCCGAACAGACGAACGCCATCCTGTTTTTTGATGAAGCGGATGCTCTGTTTGGTAAACGATCGGAAGTGAAGGATGCCCACGATCGCTATGCCAATATTGAAATTGCCTACCTATTGCAAAAAATGGAAGAGTACGAAGGCATTACTATTCTGACGACCAACCTGGTGCAAAATTTGGATGAGGCGTTTACCCGCCGCATTCGCTTTATTGTCGAATTTCCCTTCCCGGATGGGGAACATCGACTAAAAATCTGGCAACAGGTGTTTCCCCAAGAAACTCCGATCAGTCCCGACGTAGATTTTGCGGCGATCTCGGAGCAGTTCAAACTAGCAGGGGGGAATATCCGCAATATTGCCCTGTCTGCTGCTTTTTTAGCCGCAGAAGCAGGAGAACCTGTTGGCATGACCCATTTATTGCAGTCCACCCGACGGGAGTTACAGAAAATGGGTCGGTTGATCAATGAGGAGGAGTTTTTGCGGGTCAGGGACAAGGGGGAAAGGAAATGATTGACCCATATCGGGAGTGAAGTTCTATGAATTCTAAACCGGAACAAGCCCCACGCCCAGCGTGGCAAGATGCATCGGTCGTATACAGCGAAGTTGCTCAGGGGTTGGCTTATTTGCATACTCGTGCGAATGCGATCACAGGGCGATCGCTGGAATCCGCGTCCTTTGTATATGCCCTGATTGAATTGCTGATTGAAAAAGGTGTGATCACGGTCGAGGAGATCGACGATCGCAAAAAGATGGTCAGCGAGCGGTTACTGAAGCGATTTTTACAACACGATGCGGGGGTGTCGATTCAGGAGCCAGATCAGGATAAGTACCAATTCTCACAGACGGCGGCGATTGATTGTGGAAACCAGGTGTCTCTGTGCAAAGCGGCATGCTGCAAGATGGTTTTTCCCCTATCCCGTCAAGATATTGAAGAAGGTGTGATTCAATGGGAATTAGGTCAACCCTACATTATTGCCAAAAATACGGATGGCTACTGCTGCCACCTCAATCGGCAGTGCCTGACCTGTACCGTTCATGCTTACCGTCCCGTTCCCTGCCGAGCTTACGATTGCCGCCACGATCCTCTCATTTGGCTGGACTTTGAAAACCGCCAGATTAATCCTAAACTCAATAGTCCAGACTGGCCCCACAATTTAACTGCTGGTGAAATGGAACTTCCAGAGGGTTCAGACTATGTTTCAAGATCTTGATGACACCCTGAAAGAACTGCTGATTCAAAAGGTGCCGATCGACCCACAAGCGATCGACATCAAATTTGATATGCCTGATAAGGATTGGGAAGGAAAAGTCACCAGGCCAACCATCAATCTTTTTCTCTACGACATTCGTGAGAATCACGAACTACGAAGTAACGAGTCAATGCTCTCCCGCAATGGGACAACGGGTACGGAAACCAAAGCCCCTATCCGGATGGATCTGTCCTACATGATTACGGTTTGGACTAAAAAAGATGTAGCGGATGAACACACTGAACACTTCCTCCTGGGTACGGTTCTCAAAGCTTTGTTGCGCTATCCAATTTTGCCAACGGAAGTGTTTAAGGGGGACATCATTCATCAACCGCTGCCAGTACGAGCCTGGGTGACACAACCCGATCGCACTCCCAATGCCTGGGATTTTTGGAGTGCGATCGATGGGCGGTTGAAAGCGGGGATTAGCTATGTGGTGACGATTGCGATCGAACCTTTCTCTGCTGTTGAAGTGGGATTGGTCACAGAGAAAGTTCTCAGTGTGGAGCTAATCCCGGAGCATTCCAGTAACTAACTGTTGAGTGAATTAAAGATCCATGATCAAATCGGTCTTCTATTTTACTATTGCCGTAGGATAAAGTTATCCCAATTCACGCTGCGTAGGCAGGAGGGATCTGATGCATGAACCCAAGCAAGAGACTGCCGCTACAAAGTCTCATACCCCCACCAGGGAAGTAAATCGGCAACCTGATTCTTACGAGCTTCAAGAGGGGTTAGAACGGCAACTAGAGCCTCTCCAAGTGCAGATGCCTCAACTGAGTACTGCTCCTTCTCTGGGGACTCATGCAACCCTGCTTCGTCGCATTGCTGAGTCGCAGCGGGGGACTACTTTGTTACAGATGCAGCGGCAGTATGGCAATCAGTATGTGCAGCGAGTAGTGGCGTTGTCTCAAGCGGAGGAGGGAAAACCAGCCCTGACACCTGCCCATTCCCCTCGTTTGCCGATTCAAGCCAAACTGACGGTCAGCCATCCCAATGATCCCTATGAGCAGGAAGCCGATCACGTGGCGGATGCCGTCATGCACCAGCCTGAACTGACGGTAGAACGGCAACCACTCAAGCCAGAAGACGAGGAGCCATTACAGCGGGCAGGACCAGTCGCTGATACGCGACAACCGATCAACCCCGAAGAAGAAGAACAGTTGCAGCGGGCAGGAGGGATAACTGATTCGATTGAAGTCATGCCAGAAACGGAAACCCAGATTAATGCTCTGCGGGGACAGGGACAGCCTTTGCCTGATAATGTGCGATCTTTTATGGAACCCCGTTTTGGAGCCGACTTTAGCCAGGTGCGAGTGCATACCGATCCCAGTGCGGGAGAACTAGCCCAACGAATTCAGGCTCAAGCCTTCACGGTTGGTCAGGATGTGGTGTTTGCCCCTGGACAGTATGCTCCCCACTCGGATACTGGAAAACACCTGCTAGCTCATGAGTTGACTCATGTCGTGCAGCAGGGGTATTCTGGCATTCACCCCAAGACACAATTTATACCTAAGACTACGATGGGAGGGGATCCAATAACGCATGAGTTAACACACACCATTTGGCAAACAGGAAAATATCAACCCAATGTACAAAGGAAACTGGAGGTTGGCTCTGGGCTTAAGCTGGATACCATGGGGTTTACAACAACAAAAGTTGGCGACGCTTATACCTGTCCCGCTATTGTCAAGAAGTCGGGAGTATGGAATGAAATTTTTACTTCCTTATTATTTTCACCCCGTGTCTTCAAGATTGATGGAACAAGCAACGCTCAGATCAACTCCAATTTGAAAAAACACATGAATGCTAGGCATGGCATTGTGGTTTTTGCCTCCCAAAAACGATATACTTTCGGTGCAGGCTCTGCTTTTAGAATGAATCCTGATTACTGGCTTGTAGGATCTAGCGGTTGGCAACCAAAACCAGGTGTAGACCGAGATAAAGCTATCAAAGATTTAAATGTACATCCCGAGAAGTACTCCATTGCATGCCTAGCGGCGACTCAGTTAACTATGGAAGGTGGTAGTAAGTCCTCGCTAATAGGAGATGCTGGAGGTGGCACTGAGGACTGGATACCAGGAGACTGGGGGTACATTACAAACACGGCTTTTCCTGCGACAGGCGGAATAGTTGGTCAAGAGGGCGAAAACATTATCTACACTGGGAATGACAAGTTTTGGGGGCATTATGGTCCTGGAAACACATATCAAACCCTAACTGAATGGTTCGATCAGGTTAAGGGTTGGAATGGTAGTGCAAATATAGAAGATCAAAGAACTCGACCAACTATAGGATTAGTATAGGGATCTAGTTTATCCCCTTTAAAGCTGGACAGAATAGTTCTCCTCCATTTTCCCTTGCTAAGAAGGACAGCAACAATCGGGGGTGAGTTATATGCAGATGATAAAGAATTGGTATTACTAGCAAGCAGGTAACATTATGATTATAAGTTGGGAATATAACCGTGAAGAGCCTCCCCATATTCTCTATTATGTCGATGATTTTTTCACGGGAGAGGATAATGCTGGTTTTGATAAAATACTTGAGATGGTTCGATTAAGCAAAGATACTCAGGCGACTTTAAAGATAAATTACATAAATTCGCTAGGCGGAGATAGCCTGATAAATTCATTCCCTTTTAGGGATAGATTTGATGAGTTAAGAGATGCGCTTGGTCAGAAAAAACTAATTTATGAATTTAAGTGAAGCATTATGTGCTGTTTTGAATATAGCCATCCACGGTGGATTAATTCTTATCCCTTCAGCTTAGCAGCCTCATAAGAAGTTCGATCGCTTACGTGTAGTGCGATCGCTATTTTGTAGTGCGTTCCTTTCCATAACCCCATGACCCACTCAATTTCTGGCGGGTGTTCTCCCAACTTAGCCAATGTAACCGTTTCGCTATGTTCTGGGTCGATAACAGTCTGCGATCTCCCCCACTCCAATGTGCTTAACCACACATCGATATCTCTAAAAATCAATTTGGGCATTTGAGTGTCAGATTTATAGTGGGGATTATATTGCGGTTAATGAATTTTATAATTCTTTTTTTACAAACCCAGCATTAATATTGGAAAGTCATTTATAAGTAGACTGTAGGTATTTTTATGTTTCAAGCAAAATTTGTTTGCAAAGTTCGGAATAACAAAAAAATGGATGAGATTTGAATCTTGGGTTCAGTTTCATAACAAGATTTATTAGTCAATTCAACAAACGCTGATTTTGAGTAACCTAAGATTCCTTCAACGATAGATTTCATCCATCTGATTCATTTCCAATCGAGGAGAAGGGAAGATGGTGGAAATAATTCATCATCGAGTTGCGATCGCAGGTCAAGTTCTAGATCTGGCGACTCAACAACCGATTTCGGGAGCGGGAGTGAAAATTCCTGATCTTCAATCACCAGGTCATCTATTATTCACTTATACACAGGAGGATGGTTCGTTCTATTTCCTTGACTTGCCGAATGGGAGCTATACCTTACAAATTTCTGTCCCTGATTTAGCAGGAATTTATGGAGTGGTGGAAGTTACGGGTGTCAAAGTTGACACTCAAGAGCTAACGGATGTGGGTTTAAAACATCTGACCGTCATCAAGCCAATTCTTGACTTTAAAAAGGTTGAACTGACGGCTACTCAACTCAGCGGCACCGTAATCGATCAAACTACGAACCATGCGATCACTGGAGCAATGGTGCAACTATTGGGCAGTGGTCTTTCTACCCGCACCGACAAAAACGGAGGCTACCAGTTCCTGCATCTGCAAGCTAGTATTCCTACACTCCAAGGCTCCGCGATCGGATACCAACCCACTGCTCAGAAAGTCACACTCACTGCTGGGCAGAAGACCGTAGCTAACTTCAGCCTGACAAAATTGGCGACTCCTGCCTGAGCCCCCTCCAGAGGCAACAGGAGTCGCAACAGAGTCGGTGACTATCATTTCATCATTACTTAAGGAGAAGGCTATGCCAAATTATCAGTCTCCAGGCGTTTATGTGGAAGAAATCCCCTCTGCGGTGAAAGCGATCGCTGGGGTCAGCACCAGTGTGGTTGGTTTTATTGGGATTGTACCTGATTCATTAACTATCCCTACCAGCCCAGTGATTGAAGTTTCAGAGGATGTCCAAGAAATAGATAACACAAATACTAAGGATACCTTTCCGCTAAAACAGTACCCTGTGAACAAAAGCCCTGGTACTTATCGGGTACGAGTGGGTGCTGAGGAGGCTGCAGCCTCTTTAATCGACGGTCAAGATGCTCAGGGCAAAACGATTGCTCAGGTGAAATTTGATAAAGCGCCTACCCCTGCTACCAAAGTCAAAATCACCATTGACTACATCGTTTTAGCGAATCAAGTAACCAATGAAGTGTTAGACAAAGGAGATGGCTCAAAAACTCGATTTAAACTGCAACGTTACCCTGTTAACGATCGCGATCATTATCAGGTTCGGGTCAATGGAACAGCAGTCGATGCCAGTAAGGTAAAGTTACAGAATGTTGACGATGGCTCGGCTTATGTTGTTTTTCAGGCAGCAGGTGATGCTCCCAAAGCTGGCGATCAGGTTGCGGTTGATTATCAAGCCAGCTTCCCCACCTTTAAACCTGTGGATGTTGAAGTAGTCAAGTTCTGCACCAACTTCAGCGAGTTTAAGCGTTCCTTTGGCGACTTTTCCGTCGATGAACAGCAACGCTACCTGGCTCATGCTGTTTATGGCTTTTTCAGCAATGGTGGTTCCCAATGCTACGTAACGCGCGTGAAACAGGAAAGCGACATTAGCGTTGATTTGTTGGCACGCACCTTTGAACCTTACGATGACATTTCCATTGTGGCCGCGCCTGGTGTCACAAACACTGCCGCTGTAGATGCAATCAAGATCCATTGCCAGGTGAACACGAAGGATCGGTTTGCTATTTTTGATAGTGCAAAAACTATGGATGATGCTCAGCATGCTGGTTTCCTGGATGTTCCTGGACTGAAAACGGCGAAGCCTCCCAATTCCGACTACGCTGCCTTTTACACCCCCTGGCTGCAGGTACTAGATCCAGCTCTAAAAACCATGTTCCCTAAAGGAGACGGGCTGTTCTATGTGCCACCCAGCGGTCATGTGGCTGGGATTTATGCGCGGGTGGACAACAGTGCAGGCGTTCACAAAGCTCCGGCAAATGAAGTCGTCCTGGGTGCCTTGGGGCTGAAATACAACATCAGTAAATCGCAACAGGATAGCCTAAACCCGGATGGGATTAACTGTATCCGCAACTTGAACGGCAATATTACGGTGTGGGGTGCCCGCACGATCGGAGGTAATAGCAATCAGGACTTGAAATACATTAATGTTCGTCGCACCTTGCTATACCTGCGGGATTCGATCGACAAGGGCACCCAATGGGTTGTGTTTGAACCCAATACACCGGCCTTGTGGGAAAAAATTAAGCGCAACGTTTCGGCATTTTTGACCACCGTTTGGCGATCCGGCGCACTCTTTGGCAACACCCCGCAGGAAGCCTTTTATGTCAAGTGTGATGCGGAAACTAATCCCCCTGAATTACGGGAAGTAGGACAGGTGGTGACTGAAATCGGCGTGGCGATCGTCCGTCCGGCGGAGTTTGTCATCTTCCGGATCAGTCAGTGGCAACCTCCTAGTAAATAAGCAACGGCAGGGGGGCTACGAGATAGATTCACCCCTGTTCTACCCATTCTCGCCCCAGATGGAATCCGCAGAGTGATATGGTTTATCAGAAGTATCAAACCCCAGGAGTTTACTTAGAAAAGGTTCCCCAACCCCAGGGAACCCAGCTTCCAACTGGCATTCCAGGCTTTGTTGGCTTTGCTCCTGAAAGCATTGAAGGTGGGATACAAAACCTGGATGCAAATACGCCGAGGGTTCTATCGCGTAAGCAGGAGTTTAATCCAAACGGCATGGATCAACTAGACGCTACAGGCAATCCGATCAGTTATCTGTCTGCCGCCATTAGCGGGTTCTTTGATAACGGTGGTACACGATGTTATGTTGTGCAAGCGGCTATGCCCGATCCGGATTCTCCTACCACTCGTCAAACGGCTCTGCAAACGTCGGTGGATGCCCTGGCTCCGATCGACGATATAGATCTGATTGCAGTCCCCGATGCGGCCTTATTGCCTGCCTCAGAGATGATTTCGGTGCAGCAGTATGTGCTGAATCACTGTGCCACTCAAGGCGATCGCATAGCCATCCTTGATAGTATATCGAGTCAGCATTCCTTCTCGATTCAGGATCAACGAAAGCTTCTGAAAAGAGCAATAGAGCCAATCAATGGTGCCCTCTACTATCCCTGGATCAAAGTTCCTAACCCCGATCTTAGCAGTCAGGAGAAAACGGTCTGGGTTCCGCCTTCTGGTCATGTTGCCGGGATTTTTGCCCGCAGCGATCGCAATCGGGGAGTCTTTAAAGCGCCAGCAAATGAGGAAATCCTGGGTGTTCTTGATCTGGAGGTACTGCTGAATCACACCACTCAGGGAGCATTAAACGAGGTTGGGATTAATGGGCTGCGATCGTTTCCAGGCAGAGGCATTCGGGTTTGGGGGGCACGTACTCTCAGTAGCGAGCCCACCTGGCGCTACATCAATGTCCGCCGTTTGGTGCTGACGATCGAGCGGTGGATTCACCGCAATATGCTGTGGGCTACTTTTCAGCTTAACTCGCTACAACTGTGGTTGCAGATCCAACGGGAACTCTCCACCTATCTAGAAAGCTTGTGGCGAGCGGGCGCATTCCAGGGGCAAACTCCAGCCCAGGCATTTTATGTCAAATGTGATGCGGAGACGAATCCCCCTGAAGTCCGGGAAATTGGCTCCGTAATCACCGAAATTGGTCTAGCAGTCAGTGCCCCAGCAGAGTTTTTAATCATTCGTATCATGCAACGAGACGGTGGTCTTGTGATGGTCTGACTGAAATGTCTTAAACAACAAGGAGACGATTTATGGCTAATAAAGATCCCTACCGTGGATTTAACTTTCTGGTAGAAATTGATGGCATTACCGAAGCAGGCTTTCGAGAATGTAGTGGTCTGGATGCGACTACAGACCCAGTAGATTATCGGGAGGGAAATGATCCAATGCATGTCCGTAAACTAACGGGCTTAAACAAATACTCTCCTATTACCCTGAAACGGGGCATCACCGATTCCAATGATCTCTGGACGTGGCGACAGAAAGTGATTGATGGCCAAACGGAGCGGAAAGATTGTTCGATCATCTTACGTGACGAAACCGGAGCGGAAAAACATCGTTGGAATCTGCGCCGTGCTTGGCCTTCCAAGTGGACTGGTCCCAGCTTCAATGCCACCAGCAATGATGTCGCTGTTGAAACGCTAGAAATCGTTCACGAAGAAATGAAGAAAGCGTAACGAGGTATGCTGCAAACTGAATTCTTGTTTACTTTACCGCTGGGATATGTGGATGGAGATGGCAACCTCCATAAGGAGGGGGTGATGCGTTTGGCCACAGCCTTTGATGAAATTGCTCCCCTCAAAGATCCACGCGTGCAGAGCAATCCAGGTTATTTACTAATCATTCTGCTCTCGCGGGTAATCACCAGACTGGGCAGTGTAGAGTCCATCAACCCCAAAGTAATTGAAGGACTCTACGCTGGGGATCTGGCTTATTTGCAAGATCTCTACTGCCGGGTCAATCAAAACGGGAGCAACCGGGTACGGACTCGCTGTCCCCACTGTGAGAAAGAGTTTGAACTGGAGTTGAGCACGATGGGGGAGTCAGTGGCTACCCCCTAGAACGGCTCTATGAGGAGGTAGCCTATCTTGCTTACCACTTTCACTGGCCTTATGAGCAGATTCTCTCCCTGGAGCATCCAGAACGATTGCAGTGGGTAGCTGAAGTCGCCAGGATTAACCAGCGCCTTAATGAGCAAACGACTGAGCAATTCTAGTGGGGTTTTATGTTTTCTTTCAGTGGTTCTCTCTCTTTAGATGCCAGTGCCTCAGTTAGTCTTGCAGTTAATCCCTCTGTAGGTCCACCGGGTCAGCGTATTGATCCCTATCAGGTGTTTAACTTCTGGATCGATATAGAAGGTATTCGGGCTGGAGGTTTTTCTGAATGCAGTGGCTTACAGGTCGAGACTGAGTTAGGGCGCTATTTGGAAGGAGGTTTAAATGATTATGAACATACATTTATTGGCAGAACTAAATATCCCCCTCTGATCTTGAAACATGGACTGAGTGACATTGATGGATTGTGGCGATGGCATCAAGAAGTTGTGCAAGGAATTGAGGGTAAGATGCAGCGGCACAATGGCACCATTTGGTTACTGGATAAAGATACGAAAACTCCCGTCATGGGATGGAACTTTAAACAAGCTTTTCCCTATAAATGGATTGGTCCTGAGTTGAAAGCAGAATCAAACACGATCGCCTTTGAAAGTGTTGAACTGGTGCATCAGGGATTGAGTCGAGCCGATTTAGGGGGAGCAACGGCAGGCGCAGGAATTGAATTCAGTGCCTCGCTGGGCTTATCGATTTGAGGAGAATGGTTTCATGGAGCGCAACCTTCCAGCCAATCCCCATAACTCTGCAAACCTGGTTAAAGACGATCTGGGCTTGCAGATGGCTCCATTCGTCCAGCGGCTGGCGCAGCGAGGAAGTGGATTTGTTGGTGTTGTGCAGTTGCAATCGTTTCAGGCTCAATATGCGCGAATTCCTGGCTGGATGGTGCAGCGATCGCTCTTACTGGAGCAACTCCGAACTCGTTATGGTCGTCGTTCCGATGCAGCAACCGGGGTCGTGGGACTTGTATTGACCAGCGTCATTCCTTCACCATCCCCAACACCGTCTTCTACAACTACCCCCTCCCCCTCCCCTGATCCAGTTTCCCGAGCTGCGGATACGAGGGTTAGTAGCAATGCAAAAGACAGTCCTATTTCAAGCGCTTCTACAGAGTCTGTCCAATCCTTGCACATCAGCCGTCATCCCCACCCTCCGTTAGAGAACCAGGAAACTGACACGAGTTTCAGGGATATTGCTGCCTCATCTACGACAAGTCCACCAGTGAGCCTGAGGTCGGGCAAGACTATAGCTGGGTCGTCTACCCCAAATCCACAACTGCATCCCAATTCTGACAAGCCTGTTGCTGCATTATCTACGACAACTACACCAGTGAATGTCAGTTCTGACGAGAATGCGTCTACATCATCTACCCCAAATTCACCACCGGGTTCTAGTTCTGATAGCATGAGTCACTCGGGGTTACTCCCTTCGACATTTTCTGCATCTTCAGTGACGATGGGTGTGTCATCGGAGATAGCCTCTGCTCCCTGGTTGGCTCCTGCCTTTAAACCAGGATATTTCCCAACCATCTCGCCTCTGCCGCTGGCTGCATTGCACCGCTCTGCTCAACCCCCCTTTTCTCTTGCTGCCAGCCCTCAAACCAGAGTTGAACCTCTCGCCCATCTGCCTGCTCAAGTCTCAGCCAGCCCATCAGCTTCCTTACCCCTCCTCTCACCCTCCACTCAGCCCCCACAAACCCTTCCTCTCTCTCTGATTCTGCCTCAGCTCATCCAAAAGGATACTACTCACATGGGGCAATCCTCACCCTCGACCGACCTTTCAACGCAGCCCCCAAGTAACAAGGATGTCATTCACCTAGGGCAATCCTCTCCCTCATCCCACCCTCCAACATCTCCCCCAGTCAACTCTATTTCCCAGGACACCTCATTGCCCCTGGTTCATCGGCAGAGTACCTCTGAATCGGAAGATCGAGTTGCTGACCGTCAACAGATCCCATTAATCCGGGTCAAAGCTCAAGACCAGTCCATTCCCGCCCCATCCCCCCCAACTCTCTCGACTCGCATCAGCAAGTGGTTCCGGCAATTGCTCCCATTCCGGCGCAGCACACCGACTAGCCATACTTCTACCCCGTCTGAGAGCGCCTCCTCTCCTGCCACAGCTTTCCCGACCGCCCGTTTGCACGTCCCCGCTTCTGAGTTGATTTCTGCCTCAAAGTCTCCTGAAGCCCTACCCAGATCCAGCCTGACCTTATCCTCCAGTTCCTTCACATCCAGAAACAGTGAAAGAGCAAATTCCACAACCGATACTCAGAACCTTCAGGGTGCTTCTGTGTCGGTTCAGTCTGCTTTTACTCCATCGATCTCATTGACCAAGCCAGCCATGCCTCTGGTTTTGCTTCGTCCTGTTAGCCATACTAGTCTGGCTGCTGTTCCTTCAGTAACAGAGCCAGCCATCCCCCCGGTTTTGCCAGGTTCCGGCAGCCATGCCAGCCTGATTAATTTCCCTTCCCTGACAGAGACTGCCACATCCCTGGTACCATCTCCAGAGAGTGCCCAGGTTGAAACCATACTCCACAGCACGGAACTGGCTTCCGCGTCCCTTGAAAAAAACGTTTCATCCGGGATTTTCTCAACAGCCGAACCTGCCTCCTCAAAGGTTCAGCGAATGCCCAATCAGAATACGCCTACTCCGGAAAACCCAATTCCCGTCGGCAAAAATCTCGATACTTACTCCTTCTTCACACCCAGTACACTACACACTGCACCTTTAAGCCAACCGGATGCCTTAATCTTTCGTCAATTTTCCACTGCTTCATCTTTAGCGGGGCACATGCCTCCTGTTCCACGATCGAGGCAATCAGACGCTTTGCTCTTGCGTCAAATCCTTGCGACATTTAGCTATCCATCCATTACTTCACTTTCACCTGCATCGTTCCCTGCTTCTGCCTTTTCTCTCCAGCGATCGCAGCCTCTGGAAATGGCGCGATCGACGAATTCTAAATTAACCACACACACATCCGCTGCGATTGAAGCAGTCAGCCAACCACCACTTACTGCCTCAGATGCCAGTGTTGTTGCTACAGAAGTTTTAGGATCTCGCCATGCTACCAGCCTGCCAACTTTGACATGGCAAAATAACCCGATCGCAACACCGTCCAGCCCAGCCAAATCCCTTACCAGCAAATCTGGTCAGTCAGTGGTAACTCCGTCCATCCTGTCGAGAACGCCTGCTTTTCAGTCTGCTCCATCGATCGCAACTCCGCTCATCCTGACCAAATTCCCTATGTCTCAACCTGTTGAATCGATCACAACTCAGCCCATCCTGCCCAGATCCCTTACTTCTGAAGCTATTCAGTCAGTCAGAACTCCGCTCATTCTTGCTAAGTCTCCTGCCTCCCAGCCTGAGGAGTCGGTTGAAACACCTTCCAGATCGTCTGAATCTCTTGTCTCCCAATCTGATCAGTCAGTTACAACACGTCCCATTCTATCTAGACCGCTTGCCTCCCGGTCTGTTCGTCGGGAAATCCAATCGCCTTTGCCGTTAGCGAACAAAGCAGGACAGGTACAAGGTGGAACCGGAAAGAAAGGAGCGATCGCCCGTTCTCCGGCCTCCTCACAGGCCACGTCTGGATTCGTGATGGCGGCTCCTGATCAGTCCCCTCCAACCCTCTCGAATCTCAATGAATCGATGCCAGCCTCATCACCTCCAGCTGCCACTCCACCTGCGCCAACCGTCAATATTGAACAGATCGCAGAGCAGGTTCGCCGCCTTCTCTTACGACAGTTGTGGGTAGAACGAGAACGTCGAGGAGGATAAGCCATATGACCCTAGCGAAACTTACCATTACTCCTATGGCTCCTGATTTACAATCCAAAGCAGGTGCAATGATTGAAGTTCCATTCAATCCAACTTCCTACAGAATCGAAAAAGGTGTCAGTTGGACTGCCCCATCAGAAAGCACTGGAAGCGCTACCAGAAAATCGAATGGAAGCATTAAGTATCTGAATGCACCTCCTGTAGACTTCAATGGTGGTAACACTCGAACCTTAACACTAGACTTGTTCTTTGATGTGACTGAACCTATTTTAATAAATGGTCAAAAGACATCATTTAAGGACGTTCGCGAAATTACAAATCTAATCGCTAAGTTGACTCAAAAGATTGAAATTAACAAATCTCCACCCGTCTGTATTGTCTCATGGGGAAACAATCCCCCTCCCAATTCTGATTTTCCGTTTCAAGGCGTAATTACCAATCTGACGCAAAATTTTACGCTCTTTAAGAACGATGGTAGTCCTGTTCGAGCTAATTTGACAGTTTCATTCCGGGAATTTCTACTTGAATCCCAGGATTGTAAAAAAACCGATCCGGAATTGACTACGCGTCTGGTCAAGCGAGGAGATACCTTAAGCCGGATTGCAGCAGAGGTTTATCGCGACCCTACTCGGTGGCGGACTATTGCTGAGGCAAATCATTTAGATGATCCCCGGCAGATTGAAACGGAAACCGGCAAGACCCTTGTCATTCCCAAGTTAGATTGAGGAACAGTCACGATGCCAGACGTTATTTCTCAAAATCTTTTATCAATCTCCAACTTTGCAGTGATCATCAATGGCACTCTATTGCCAATGGATGGTTCAACGCTGATCCATGAGATCGTGGTCGATGAGGATCTGGATCTACCAGGGATGTTTACGCTGGAACTGGTTAATTTGGATGTTCAAGGTGGCAAAATCGCGCATTTAGATGATGCCAACACCTTTGCAATTGGGAATGTGATTGAAATCAAGTTGGGGTACCTCAATGCTTTAAAGACCCTCATCGTTGGTGAAATTACGGGACTGGAACCTACCTTTCTTTGCAATGCTGCACCCAGTTTGGTAGTTCGTGGATACGATCGCCGCCATCGATTACAACGAGGCCGTCACACCTGCTCGTTTGTGCAAAAAAAGGACAGCGATATTGCCGCTCAAATTGCCAGTAATGCTGGACTCACTGCCCAGGTAGAAAATAGCCAGGTGATCCACGATTACGTCTTGCAAGCCAATCAAACGGATCTGGAGTTTTTACAACAGCGAGCGCAGCAAATCCAGTATGAGGTTGTTGTAGAAGACAAAACCCTTTTCTTCCGACCGATCGGATTAACTCGCAGTGAGAATGTCACCTTAAATTTGATGAGTGGACTATTGGAGTTTTATCCCCGGCTCTCTACTGTAGGGCAGGTGAATGAAGTGCAGGTGCGGGGTTGGGATCCCAAGGAACAAAAGGAAATTCTGGGAAAAGCTCAAACGGGAGATGAAATGGCGGCAATGGCAGGACAGGAAAGCGGATCCACTCTCAGCAAACGGGTGTTTGGGGCGGCGGTGGGTGTGGTCAGCAATCGCCCGGTGATGTCTCAGGCTGAGGCCGATCAGGTTGCTAAAGCCAGGTTTAATCAAGCAGTTCTGATGTTGATCACGGGTGAAGGGGTGTGTCAGGGTCGCCCCGATGTGCGGGCAGGCCAAATCATTACGCTGGAGGGTCTTGGTCAACGTTTCAGCGGTCAGTATTACGTCACTGCCACCAGCCACCGCTATAGCGCAGAGGGCTATTTCACCCACTTTACCGTGAGGAGGAATGCATTATGAATTTTCTGGACATATTACTCAGTTCCGATGAACGGTCGGCGATCGCCCATCGGGTTTCAGGAGTCGCCATTGGAGTGGTCACAAACAACCAGGATCCGGATCAACTGGGGCGGGTAAAAGTTAAATTTCCCTGGTTATGCGACGATGATGAGAGTTATTGGGCCAGGGTATTAGTCTGCGGCACCTATTATCTACCCGATGTGGATGATGAGGTACTGGTAGCTTTTAATCAGGATGACATTCAATTTCCTTACGTTCTGGGGACGCTATGGAATGGGAAAAAAGCTCCTCCAGATACGAATGCAGATGGAAAAAATAATCTACGCATGATGCGATCTCGAAGTGGTCATGTGATTCAGTTAAGTGATGAAAGTGGCAAAGAAACGATCAAGATCATCGATAAAAGTGGTAAGAATAGCCTGGTTATAGACACTGCTCAAAATACCATTACCATCACATCGGAAAAAGACCTAACGTTATCTGCACCGAAAGGAACGCTGAAACTAGAAGCGCAGAAATTGGAATTTGAATCATCTGCCAGTACTCAAATTCAGGCTGGAGCCGGAATGGATCTGAAAGCCAGTGCCAACTTGAATGTGAAAGGCTCCATGATTAATTTGAACTAGGGAGGATGTTATGGGTCAACCTGCTGCTAAACAAGGCGATCGCATTACCGCCACCGATATTCACATTGTGCTGGTTCCCACTCCCCCAGGGTCGCCTGTACCTACACCGCTGTCCCATCCTTTTATAGGATTGATCACGGGTGGATTGAGCAGCGATGTCAAGATTATGGGAATGCCCGCCGCTACAGTAGATAGTACGGCTGACAATGTGCCGCCGCATCTGCCCACTCCACCAGGGACAGTCTTCCAAAAGCCACCCACGAATAAAGCCACGATCAAGCTGGGTAGCCCGACGGTCAAAATCAACGGCAAAATGGCGGCTCGGAATGGAGATATAGCTCTGACCTGTAATGATCCGTCGGATCTGCCCGTGGGTCAGGTTGTGGCCGTTGGAACAGTATTCATCGGATAGTCAGGAGGTGGCTCATGGCTAAGGAATTTTTGGGAAAAGGTGCGGGATTTCCGGTGCGACTGGATCAAGACAATCATCTCCAGAGGGCGGACTATGAGGAGAGTGTACAGCAAGCCGTCTGGATCATTTTAGGCACCGCCAAAGGTGAACGAGTCATGCGTCCTGAGTTTGGCTGTGACATTCATGAGCAAGTGTTTGAGATGCGAACCGCAGCAACCGCAGGCACAATTGCTCACATGGTACGGCTTGATTTATTGCAGTTTGAGCCGCGCATTGATGTTTTAGACGTGCAGGTAGAACCCGTCTCTGACTTTGAAGGAGAAAAGTTGCTGATCTCGATCGACTACCGGGTGAGATCGACCAATAACGTGTTCAATCTGGTCTATCCGTTCTATCTCGAAAGGAGGCTGGGCTAATGGCTGCCAATTCTCCTCCTCCCATTGATTCCCGAACTACCAAAAAGATTACAGATCAGGTAACGGGTAGTATACAACAGCACACTGATTGGCAACCGGATCCATTGGATTCGATTACACAGCAGCCACAGGGAATCAGCACAGCCATCATTGGTGTCTTTGCCCGCTTTACGGAACTGATTATTCAACGTCTAAATCAGGTTCCTAACAAAAACTTTCTGGCATTTCTAGATTTGCTGGGAGCATCCCGCTTGCCACCCCAGGCAGCTAGGGTTCCCCTCACGTTTTCCCTAGCCACTGGCAGCACTGTGGATGCAATAGTACCTGCTGGAACTCAAGCGGCAGCTCCTCCTCCAGAGGGGAAAAAGGATCCAGTAATTTTTGAGACTGAGCGGAATCTGACAGTTACTCCAGCTCAACTCAAGGCTGTCTGTGTAAGGAATCAAGATAAGTATGGGGACTATACCGAGATTGCGACGGGAAGAGAATCAAGCAGCTTTATGACATTTGAAGGGAATCAAGCGATCGAGCATAGTCTTTATTTAGCCTGTGATCCATTGTTTACAATGCCTGCACCTAAAGCAGTTACAGTAACTATTGACGCCGACAGGGATAATATTAAGGCTTTAGCGAGTTTGAGTTTAAACTGGACATACTGTAATGGACACGATCAACTACTTCAACCCCAACTAAATATTCGCAACGGGTTGGAAGTAACACTAGGTCAAGATAAAAGAAGTATAGAAATTTCTTCTGGTGAAGCAATCGATGTTAATAATAAATTAATCCACCTAGAAAGTTCTAATTATCCTTTTGTATCAGAATACCTAGAAAAAACTAAAGGAAAAACAGTTCTATTAACCATTTTTGACAACAAAAATGACCGCAACAAACTCCTTTGTCATTTTCTAGAAGATGAGGCAAATCAATACCCATCTGGTACCTACATCCGGCTTGCTCGACTCGGAATCAAGACTGATGGCACGATTGAAATTAAATCATTGAGTTGGTCAGGGTCGATCGCAAACTTTCCAGTTCCAACAAAGAGATCGGTGAATAACCAGGAAGCGGCATGGTTGAAAATTCAACTCAAAGATTCCTTATCACTCAGTTCATCCTTACCCAAAATTCAAAGAATTATAGCCTCTGCCCATGTCGATCACCAGGGTATTCAACCGGAACTGGGGTTTACAAATGGTGTGCCGTTGGATCTGAGCAAAGATTTTCTGCCCTTCGGTGTCCAGCCCACTATTGGAGATACCTTCTATCTCGCCAGCTCTGAAGTTTTTGCCCACAAGGGAACAAGAGTTAAAATCCACGTTGTTCTGAATCCAGAATCGATGAATTCTAATAGTTCGCTGCAAGTGTTTTGGGAAGTGAACAACGGTTACACCTGGAATCCTCTGAATGTTCAGGGAAATCCTGAGCAAGTTGTTCATCTCCAGATGACAGGAGATATAACGTTTACGTTATCTGAGGCGATCTCGTCCAGTGAAGTAAATGGTAAAACCAACTACTGGATTCGTGCTCGGATTAGCCAGATCAGCTACGGCAGTAGTTCAGCCTATGCTCAAGCCCCAACTTTCACAACTCTGACTCAGCCTAGCAGCAATACTGATAATAGGGGAAAATTATTTGTTCAAAGTGTTCGAGGTTTTATGCCAGGGGATCTAATCCAGATTGCTTTAGGTACTGATAAACAAGAAGCCGATAACATTTCTGAAGTTAATTCAGTTGATATAAATAATCAATTTATTACACTAAGGAATTCACTCAAGAAAATACCTCATCCTATTGGTACTACTATTTGGTATATTCCACTATCAACGAACACCATTCCCATAATTGAAAAACTTATTCTGGACTATACCTATGATGCAGAACAGCCTTTATCGGGGTGTTTAACCTGTAATGACTTTAACTATCAAAATTACACCGAAGCCGCTAATACGGGAAATGCTCCCTTTCAGCCTTTTGAAAGACCTAACTTAGATGAACATACTCTATACCTGGGCTTCGATCGCCCATTTACACCCCATCGCTCGATTACCCTTTATGCTCAGGTAGAACCTCCTGCCTATAATCCCCTCGCTGCGACTCCTACAACGGACACGGTAACGGCATCTTTGCGCTTGAAATGGGAATATCGATCGCCCCAGGGATGGCTTCCACTCAGTGTGCAGGATGAAACCAGGGGATTGACGGAACGGGGATTGATTACCTTCATCAGTCCAGAGGACTTTGCTCAGGAGGCTCAATTTGGCTACGAGCCGCTTTACTGGCTGCGGGTGATTCAGCAGGACGGCAGCAATCCACCTTTCCCC
Source organism: Pantanalinema rosaneae CENA516 (assembly GCF_050753385.1). Classification (NCBI taxonomy): domain Bacteria; kingdom Bacillati; phylum Cyanobacteriota; class Cyanophyceae; order Leptolyngbyales; family Leptolyngbyaceae; genus Pantanalinema; species Pantanalinema rosaneae. The sequence goes on along the minus strand of NZ_JBLZFZ010000007.1, from coordinate 3,668 downwards.
AAACTACGGCGACTGCTGACGAATACCACCTGGGCGAATCAGCATACGACGTTACGCAATGAAATTCTGGGATCCAGCAACGGTACGGAAAGTCAGCAATTCCGCACCACCCAAACTCCCGTATTACAAGGGCAACAGTTAGAAGTGCGAGAAGCTGAAAAACCCTCGGATGCCGAACGACAAGTAATTGAACAAGAGGAAGGAAATGACGCGATCGTGCCGGTCAATCCTGATACTCCAGCGGCGAAAGAGGTCTGGGTACGTTGGCACGCCGTGGCTGATTTTTATGCCTCCGGTGCCCGAGATCGCCATTATCGCATTGAACCTTTGACTGGGGAAATTCAATTTGGCAATGGCATCAATGGCATGATTCCCCCCCTGGGAGCCAGCAATATTCGCCTCAGCCGCTATCAAACTGGAGGTGGTACTCAAGGAAATCGACCTGCTGGCAGCATTACCCAACTAAAAACGACGGTTCCCTATGTGGCGGCTGTCACCAACTTGGAAGCTGCTGCTGGAGGGGCAGAGGCAGAGAGTCTGAAAAGCCTACGCGATCGCATGCCCAGAACTGTTCGTCACTACAATCGAGCCGTCACGGTCGAGGATTATGAAGACCTGGCTAAACTGGCTTCACCGGAAGTCGCTCGTGCCAAATGTATACCGCTTTATAACCTGCAGACCGATCCCCTTAACTTAGTACAGAAGCCTGGAGCCGTCAGCGTGATTATTGTGCCTCAGTCTACCGATCCCCCGTCCCTCCCTAGTCTGGAACTGATACGCCGGGTGCAAGATTATCTGGTTGCCCATAGTTTACCGGGTATCAACATTTCAGTAGTTGGACCGCTTTACCTTGAGGTCAGCCTGACGGTAAAAATTGCCCTTACCACTCCAGAGTCTGCCAGTACTGTAGAACAGGCTGTCAATCAAACGCTGACCCGCTTTTTGCATCCCCTGATGGGGGGATTTGAGCGCCAAGGTTGGACGTTTGGTCGGGAACCGCATGATTCAGACTTTTACCGCTTGATTGAGGGTGTTCCTGGGGTAGACCATGTCATCAGCTTAACAGTCGATGATGGCACTGGCGCTTCTGATTCAAACAATATAGCCATCAAAAATACGGGACGATTTCTAGTGTATTCCGGTCAGCATCACATTACCCCATCATTTGGAGGTGCAGGAGGATAATTATGCCACTTCAATTACCCAAACTAGACGATCGCACCTACAAGGATCTGGTGGAAGAGGCGTTGAGACTGATTCCTACCTATGCTCCGGACTGGACGAATCACAATCCTTCTGATCCGGGAATTACCATCATCGAACTCTTTGCCTACCTGACGGAGATGTTGATTTATCGTCTCGATCGTATTCCCGATGCCAATCGAGCGACTTTTCTAAAATTGATCTTAGGAACCGATGAATGGCGTTTATTTAGAAACCAGACTCTACACAAACATCAATTAGATGAAAAGATACCCAAGCAACAGATTAGCCAAGTAGAGGAAAACAAACTTGATCAATGGTTTATTCAGAATGTTTTAGATCGGTCAACACTGGATCAAAAGATTCAAAGTGCCATTCGAGAACTGCGGCAGAGCGATCGAGCCATCACCCCAGATGATTTTGAACAACTGGCTCTTCAGTCTGATAAGTCAGAACACCCCAATAATCCCAAAATTGCTCGTGTCCACTGTATTCCTCGTCATGATTTAGAGACAGAAAGCTCATTGTTGCCACCGCAACAGCAAGAGCGTCCTAATCATGTGAGTGTGGTTGTAGTTCCCGAATCCAATGTTTCAGGTTCTGATTTAAATCAGACCATTAGCACCGTTAAGAAGGATTTGGATTTTCGCCGCCTGCTGACCACACAAATTCATGTGGTTCCCCCACGCTATGTTGCTGTTGGGATAAAGGCTAACCTCACGCTACTGCCCGATGCAGTGGAGACCAATGTGCAGGGACAAGCGATCTCAGATTTGCAAACGTTCTTGGATCCCTTGAAGGGTGGTGCAGATGGGAAGGGATGGCCATTTGGTCGCAGTGTTTACCCATCAGAACTCTACGAACTGCTGGATCGGCTTCCGGGAGTAGATTATGTTGGTAAAATTAACCTTTTCAGAACATCAAATCCGCAAGAAGAGTTGCCAGAAGTACCCTTACGCCCAGAGGAACTGGTGGAGGCACATATCTCTCCATCTGACATTACCGTCATTCGACCTGGAGGTAGTTTCCCATGAATGCCCCATCCCCAGATGACGAACTGAGTAGCCTCCTGAACTACTTACCCGCTATTTATCAGACGGAGGATCCCGGTAATTTTTTAGGGAAATTCTTGCTGGTGTTTGAGGACGTATTATTGGGACGGCAGGACACCTCGCCACCTGGTTTAGAACAAACCATTGCAAGTATCTTTACCCTGCTGGATCCAGAATCTACTCGTGAAGAGTTTTTACCGTGGCTCGCTGGTTGGGTTGCACTTACTCTACGATCGGATTGGGATATTGATCGCAAACGTCGGTTAATTGCCAATGTGATTCCTCTCTATCGTCACCGGGGAACCGCAGACAATCTTAAGACACTGCTAACCATCTATACTGGCGGCTTGTCTCCAGACATTCAAGAGCCAGAAGACGAACCATTCCAGATCCGTCCGATTGATGAGAATCCCCTACAGCTTGGTGTGAGTACTCGCATTGGTGGCAGTATTCCCTACTATTTCCGGGTCATCCTGAATCTACCCATTCCAGATAAGGCAGAGCAACAGCGACAGTACGATATTGTCTCTGCCTTAGTTGATTTACAAAAACCTGCTCACACCTTTTATGACCTGGAGATCCGATTGAATACGATGCGGATTGACGGAGACCCACCAGGTACAACACCTCACAGCAATGACCCCATTCAGGTGGGAGTGAACACACTGCTAGGACAAATTCCAAACCTTTGATGAGTACGCATTGGGAGACCTGCAATGGCTGACAATGTTAACAAACGACTGAACTATTTCAAGTATCAGTTTCTCGATGAAAAAGACTTTCAAGATGAGCAAACCTATCATCGGGAAATGCGACGGCTCCACAATCAAGAGTGCCATACTCCTGGTGTCACTTCAGGGTTAGAGGTAACCAAAACTGGCGATCGCTCTATTAGTGTGAGCGGAGGTCATGCGATCGACAAACAGGGCCGAGAAATCTGGCTAGAACAAGATATATCCCCAACAATTGATCCCGCCATCTTATCTAACGCAGATATTTACGTCGCAATCTCTTACGGTGATGATCAACTAGTTGCCCCCCAAACTATAAGTGGCAAGGATCAAGGCTTTACCCGCACCCAGGAAACTGCCAAGCTTGAGGTAGTAACCAACATTGCAGATCCCAAAGTTCTCCTGACCCGTATTAAACCACAAGGTGGAAAGATTCCCGGCAATCCAGGCGATAAATTCGAGGATCAGCGGCAAGTTTCCAGCGCTAAGGGGCCCCTCAGTGCCACTCAAATTCCTGATAGCTCCATTAGCGAGGGCAAGATTGCAACCAATGCTGTGACAGAAGATAAGATCGTAGCCAATGCAGTCACTGTGACCAAGATTGCGACCAATGCTGTGACAGAAGGCAAGATCGTAGCCAATGCAGTCACTGTGACCAAGATTGCGACCAATGCTGTGACAG